>CAYXLA010000067.1:0-11516 GCA_964465765.1 uncultured Bacteroidaceae bacterium
TAAAGTGGCACGCGAGCTGGGTTCAGAACGTCGTGAGACAGTTCGGTCTCTATCTATCGTGGGCGCAGGAAACTTGCGGGGAACCGTCACTAGTACGAGAGGACCGTGACGGACGGACCGCTGGTCCACCGGTTGTTCCGCCAGGAGCACAGCCGGGTAGCCATGTCCGGACTGGATAAATGCTGAAAGCATCTAAGCATGAAGCCGGCCTCAAGATTAGGTTTCCCTTAAGGGTCGTCAGAGACGATGACGTTGATAGGGCGCAGGTGTAAAGGTGGTGACACCAAAGCCGAGCGCTACTAATTGCCCGAGGCTTTATCGCAGAAATGTGTGCTTGAACAAAACAAAGCGCCGCGGCGCTTCCCTCTTCTTCTCTTTTTCCTCCGGTGAGAGAGTGAATCTCGAATGTCTAGAAAGTATAGAAAGACTGGAAAGTCTGGAGAGTCTAGAAAGTCTATTCCGCTTGTATAATCATCGTCAACCTTACATTAAGGTGGCTATAGTGGCGGGGTTCCACCTCTTCCCATCCCGAACAGAGAAGTTAAGCCCGCCCGCGCCGATGGTACTGCCCACAAGGTGGGAGAGTAGGTAGCCGCCGTTTTCTGAAGAGGTCTGTCCTCTGCCGGGTCAAGAGCCCCAAGCAGTAGACGGGCCTCTTCCTTTTTTGTGCCCCCTTTACTCATCACGCATCTCGCACAACAATCAGGGTGTTGGGTGTTGGACAATCATGGCGTTGGATGTTGGGTGTTTGGCTGACTCCCTGTCTCATCACGCTCAACATTCCACATAACACATTCCATGGTCCTGTGGCGCGTGTACCTCTCCGAGGCACGGGAAATGGTATCTCTTCTATCCCCAGTCTGCGCTGCGCTTAATCTGGGCTTACTCGCGAGTGTACCTCTTCGAGGCACCACGTCCTGATGCTTACAAATGGTCCGCAGAACTTAAACGGAAATTAAACTTATTGCGTGAAACGTGCACTCCCTATACCTGTCACGTAAAACGTTCAACATAACACATATAATATCATGTCCTCTATGTATGTACCTCTTCGAGGCACCGCTGGGAGGGTGTCAGGGGCCCCAGACTGCGGTCGCTACTCTCCCTTAGTCAGGGCTTATGCTGAATTGTGTCCCGTCGGGACACCACGTCCTCTGAATGTCCATTACGCTTAACGCAACACGTTTATGTATGTTTCTCGGAGCACGTTGTAGGATGTGGTATAAGCAGTGGGGCCAGTAGATGTTGTTATCTACTGACCCCACTGGGGGTTGGATGAGCAGTGTCAGATGGGCTTATGATGAGCAGGCTGACATGCTTCAGGGTGTGTGCTTATTTGGGCAGGTTGAAGGCGACAGACATCTCCTTCATCTGTTCCTGCGTCATGCCTTCTGGCTCGAAGCCCATGTTCTTGGCTGCCTCATAGATCAGTGCTGACTTGTTGAGCACATCGACCTGATCGAATGCAGACATGACATCGACATCGACGGCGAAGACACCATGCTTCTCCCACATCACTACGTCGTAGTCGTCGAGCTCTTTCAGTGTGGCATCTGCCAGGTCTACGGAGCTTGGCAGCTTGTAGGGTATTATGCCCAGTCCGCGCGGACAGAAAGCCTTGGTCTCAGGAATCATGCTCCAGAGCATGTTCGTTGCCGCATCTTTCTCAAGCCAGTGCTTGTTGTGCGTCAGTGCAACCAACTCGATGGGATGAGTGTGCAGCGAAGCCTTGTAAGGCGAGCCTTTGCCTATCAGACTGTTGTGTACGCTGAGGTGTGCCGGCAGCTCTGACGTGGGCTGCACTGGATTGTCGGCTATGATGACGTAGCTGGCACAGTCGTCGAGGATGCGTATCACTGCACCATTGTCCATGGGATGGCGTGCCAGGTCGCGCATGCGCTTTCCTGTGCCCTTGCAGTAGAAGTACTGTCCCTTGAGGTGCGGCAGTGTGATTCCAATCTGTTTGACTTCGCTGATGGCGGGCATCTCCCTGATGGCGTCGTCGACGTAGTCGGTAATGTTTATTGTGATGTTGCCGCCATTGCGTTCGGCCCATCCTTTCTGCCACAGGTATCCGGCAACTTCTGCCACTTTCCATACCTCTTCTGACAGCTTTTCACGATTGTCAAGTATTGATGACATGAATTTTCTCCTTATTATATATATATGGTGTGGCTGAAAAACCCCACCGTAAAAAACCTAACTAATCTTCAGAACCCACTGTATGTCGTTCACTTCAGCAGTTCGGGCACGAAGGTCGATATGATGAGTATCGCTATGCCTGCTACGAGCACCACGATGGTCCGCCCTGACACTCCCTTCCACTCTTTGAGTATGATGCCCCATACGTTAGAGAACACCACATTGAGAGCCATCAGAATGCAGAACGCAAAGGTGGTGAGCGTCGGTGAGCTCGTCAGGAATCCCTTACCAAGGCTCAGTCCGAAGAACTGGCTGTACCACAGCAGTCCTGCCAGAGCGCAGAAGAGAATATTGTGCGCCCACAGCGAGCCTTGACCATAGTCGCCCCAAGTGCTGTTCTTGCCGTTCTGATAGAGGCAGTATGCAGCGTTGGTGACGAAGCCTCCAAGTGTGACAAGCAGTGTGGCAGGCAGTGAACGGTACATCTCTCCCGTCTCGGGGAAGTACAGATTGCTGCCAAACTCCAGTCCTACGTTGAAGCAGCCGCTCATGAATCCTGCCAGCAGTGCTATGGCAATGCCTTTGGGGAAGTTGAAGTCCTTCACAGCCTTCTTCTTCTCCTCGTCGCTGAGCTGGCTTGCCTTCATGCTGCCTGCAACTCCTATGATGGCAATGCCTATGAGAGTCACCACAACACCGATGAGTACTGCCGCCGTGAGTTTCTGCAGGTGTCCTGCATCGGGATAGATGAAGTTCAGCATGACAGGTCCCAGCACCGTGCCAAGTCCTGCACATGTGCCAAGGGCTATGGACTGTCCCAAGGCAACGCCGAGATAGCGCATCGACAGACCGAAGGTCAGTCCGCCGACGCCCCACAACATGCCGAAGAACACGGTCATGCTGACATCGAACGTATTCGCCGAAGCCAGCAGTTCGCCAAGGCTATGTCCGGATGGTATGGCGAGGAAGGCTCCTGCCAGAGGGAACACAATCCATGCAAAGACACCCTGGACAAGCCAGTATGATTCCCAGCTCCAGTTCTTGACCTTGTTAATGGGCACGTAGCTGCTCGACTGGCAGAACGCGCCCACTGCTATGATGAGTAGTCCTATGAGTATCTCCATCAGTTACGCTTTGATGTAACGTCCTTCTCGTACTGCTCGATGTTGCTGATATACTCTTCGCCTACTGGAACATTGTTCTTGAGGTTAAAGTAGTCGTAGACTGCGCCGAACGGCAACGACTTCGCCTCTTCGAGCAGAGCCAGACGCTGGAAGTACTTGCCTTCGTCCTCATACTTGCGCAGTGTCGACAGCGGCTCCAGGAATGCCTGCAGCATGCACTTCTGTGTGGCACGTACGCCGACGACGTAAGCACCGATGCGGTTGATGGAAGCATCGAAATAGTCGAGACCTATGTGTGCACGGTTCAGAGCGTCGGCACGCATCAGCTCCTTGAACAGGTCGAGTGTCTGGTCGTTCATGATGGTTACGTGGTCTGAGTCCCAGCGTACAGGACGGCTGACGTGCAGCATCAGCTCAGGAACAAACAGCAGCAGTGATGCTATCATGTCGCTGACGTTCTCTGTCTGCTCGTAGTGGCCGGTGTCGAGAGTGTAAATCAGCTTGCGTGTAGCGCAATAGCCTGCCACGAAGTCGTGTGAACCCACGGTGTAGCTCTCCAGTCCTATGCCGAACAGCTTTGCCTCAAGACATGTCTTCATGCCCGGCAGATTCTCCGACAGAATATCGTCGAGTGATGCTGCGAAGATCTCGCGGTAGCGCTTGCGCTCCACTGTGTTGTCCTTGCTGCCGTCGTGTACCCAGATGTTCATGATGGCAGGGTCACCCTGTGCCTTACCCATGGCATCGGCAATGCGGCGGCAACGCTTTGTATGTTCAATCCAGAAGTCGCGTATGCCCTTGTCGGGATTTGCCAGTGAGAGGTCACCGCTCTTGGGGTGTGAGAATGATGTTGAGTTGAAGTCGAGCTTCATGTTGTGCTCCTTAGCCCAGTCTATCCAGCCCTGGAAATGCTTCACCTCAACCTGATCACGGTCGACGTGCTCTCCACCAAACTCACCATAGGTCTCGTGCAGGTTCAAGCGGTAAGTACCTGCGAGCAGTGACTTTGCATAGAGAACATCCTGGCGCAACTCGTCGATGTTGCGTGCCTTGCCAGGGTAGTTACCTGTTGTCTGTATACCTCCGCTGAGTGATGTGACGTTCTCGAAGCCGAGCACGTCGTCTGCCTGCCAGCAGTGAAGCGATATAGGGGTCTTCTCCAGCAGTGCTATGGCTTTGTCTGTGTCGACGCCGATGGCGGCGTATCTCTCTTTGGCTATCTCATAAGCCTTCTTGATTTGTTCTTCTTTCATGATCTGTATGTTTTGTTTGTATTGTGAATATTCCTCTTTATATACCTCTTTTATTTATTATAGGCTCTCCAACTTCTGGAGTGCTGCCTCCCATTTGTCTTCGTCTTCGCTCAGGAACACCTCCATCCGCAGTCCACGGCGCACTGCCTGACGCATCGAAGCCACATCCTTGGCTTCTCCTGCAGCTATGGCTTGCAGCATTATGTTGCCCAATGCCGTTGCTTCCGACGGTCCTGCCATGACAGGCAGACCAATGGCATTGGCTGTCCATTGGTTCAGAATCTCGTTACGGCTGCCTCCGCCAATGACGTGCAACACCTCTATTGGGTTGTCTGACAGTCGGCGCAGGTTGTCGAGTACCTGACGATAGCGCAGTGCCAGACTCTCGTATATGCAACGCACCACCTGTCCGCGTGTCTCCGGAACGGGGATGTTGTGTGCCTTGCAGTAGTCCTTAATGGCTCCTTCCATATCCGAAGGGTTGGCAAACTCCGGTGCATCGGGATTGATTATGCTGCGGAATGGCTCTGCTTCAAGAGCCTCGGCAGTGAGCTCACCATAGTCGGGGTTGCCCCACTGCAGGCGGCAACGCTCGAGCAACCACATGCCACAGATGTTCTTCAGCACGCGTATGGTACCGTCGACACCTCCTTCGTTGGTGTAGTTCAAGGCTTCCGACTCAGCTGTTATCACCGGCTTGCGTGTCTCAATGCCCATGAGCGACCATGTGCCACTGCTCAGGTAGGCGAAGTTGGCATTCTTGGCAGGCACAGCAGCCACAGCCGATGCCGTGTCGTGTCCTGCTACTGCTATTACGGGCACTGCTCCAAGTCCTGTAATCTTCTGCACTTCGGGAGTCAGAGTACCTACTGTCTCGCCAGGGTAGACAAACCTTCCGAACTTGTCGGCACTGAGGCCTACTGCCTCGAGCAACTGCGGCTCCAGCTTGCGTGTCTGTGCATTGACAATCTGTCCTGTTGTAGCTACGGTGTATTCTGTCACCATCTGTCCTGTCAGCATATAGCTCAGGGCATCGGGGATGAACAACAGCTTGTCTGCCGACAGGAATGCGGCGTCGGCATTGCGGCGCAGCGTGTCCATCTGGAACAGAGAGTTGAAGTTCATAATCTGTATACCCGTCAGACCATAGACCTTGCTGCGTGGCACGCGGCTGAACAACTTGTCGGGTGCACCCTCTGTATGTGGGTCACGGTAGGAGTAGGGTAGGCGCATGAAGCCGCCATCGCTGCCAACAGCCACGAAGTCGCAGCCCCACGTGTCGATTCCTATAGATGTTATCTGCACGTCATCTCTTGTTGCTACAGTCTTCAGTCCTTCGAGTATGTTGCGATACAGCTCGTAGATGTCCCAATAGAAATGGCCACCCGCCTCAATCAAATGGTTGGGGAAGCGGTTGACAACCTCCATCTGGATGCTCTCTGAGGTGAGGAATCCAAGGATAGTACGTCCGCTGGTAGCTCCAAGGTCGACTGCAAAAAATGCTTTCTTCATATCTTGTTACGTCTTGTAGTTAATCGTTATTACGTCTTGTGATTAATCGTTATGCCAATGTCACGGCGGACAGGAAAACGCTCTTAATCTGTTGTGCATAGCCGTACAAAGGTATAAAAATATATCAAAGATTGTCCGCAATGTAATAAAAGTAGGGTTACATGCATAGAATTCCAACAATAGCTCGTATATTTGCAGCGTTAAGAATAATTATACGCAGTATGAAGAGAAAGATTAGTAGGTTAGACACCATTAAGATGATTATCTCCAGCCAGGAGATGGGCTCACAGGACGAATTGTTGAAAGCCTTAAGCAAGGAAGGTCATAGCATTACGCAGGCAACACTGTCGCGTGACCTCAAGCAGCTCAAGGTTGCCAAGGCAGCAAATTCTGACGGGAAATACATCTATGTCTTGCCTAACGACATAATGTATCGCAGATATTCGAGCATGCAACCGGGCGAAATGCTTGGTGCCAGTGGCTTCCTGTCGATCGACTTTTCGGGCAATATTGCCGTGATACATACCCGTCCTGGCTATGCCAGCAGTATGGCTTACGACATCGACAACCATCCTTGTGATGGCATCATCGGTACCATTGCCGGCGATGACACCATCATCATGGTGATGCGCGAAGGGTTCAACCGTAAGGAACTCGCTAAGTATCTGGCTGGAGTAGTGCCCGGCATGAAGTGAAACAATAAACGGTGGGGATCTGTAGAACCCACCTATACATATAAGGACTATTTGTTTTTAGACTCAAATGGAAACCAAACACATTGATGTTATGGTTGCAGACGCTTCGCATGAGGTGTATGTGGACAAGATCCTCGACACCATCAGAGAAGCTGCCAAAGTTCGCGGTACGGGCATTGCCGAACGTACTCACGAGTATGTAGCAACGAAGATGAAAGAAGGCAAGGCTGTCATTGCCTTGTGCGGCGATGACTTTGCAGGTTTTTCGTATATAGAGAGTTGGGGCAACAAGCAGTTTGTCGCAACCTCTGGCTTGATAGTATCTCCCGAATACAGGGGACTTGGAGTAGCCAAAAGGATTAAGGAATGTACCTTCAAGCTGGCACGTCTGCGCTGGCCATGGGCAAAGATCTTCAGTCTCACCAGCGGTGCTGCTGTGATGAAGATGAACACGGAGCTGGGATACGTCCCAGTGACATTCAATGAGCTCACCGACGACGATGCCTTCTGGAAGGGCTGTGAAGGATGCATCAACCATCCCATACTGATGAACAAGAACCGCAAGTTCTGCATCTGCACGGCTATGCTCTACGATCCTGCCGACCACAAGGGGGAAGGCGGTGACGACGACGACAGCAACAATAACAAGAAACATTAGACTCTGGAGGAATCCCTTAGACTCTGGAGGAATACACACGTTAACTTAAAAATTCGGGGGGGATTTATAGACCCCGCCATACATATATATATTATGGAACAGAAGAAGAAAGTTGTAGTGGCATTCAGTGGCGGTCTTGACACGTCATACACGGTGATGTACTTGGCAAAGGAAATGGGCTATGAGGTCTATGCAGCCAGTGCCAACACGGGCGGCTTCAGCGCCGAGCAGCTGAAACGCAACGAGGAGAACGCATACAAGCTGGGAGCAGTGAAGTATGTCACACTCGACGTCACGAAGGAATACTATGAGAAGAGTCTCAAATATATGGTCTATGGCAATGTGCTGCGCAATGGCACCTATCCCATTTCGGTAAGTTCCGAGCGCATATTCCAAGCTCTTGCCATCGCACGCTATGCCAATGAGATTGGCGCAGACGCAATAGCACACGGATCGACCGGTGCAGGCAACGACCAGGTACGTTTCGACATGACATTCCTCGTCATGGCTCCCGGTAAGGAGATCATCACACTGACCCGCGACAAGGCTTTGAGCCGCAAGGAGGAGATTGACTACCTGAACAGCCACGGCTTTGCTGCCGACTTTGCAAAGCTGAAGTACTCATACAACGTAGGCCTCTGGGGAACATCAATCTGTGGTGGAGAGATACTTGACTCCACACAGGGACTGCCCGAAAGTGCATATCTGAAGCACTGCACGAAGGAAGGCACCGAGCAGTTGCGCCTGACATTCGAGCATGGCGAGCTGAAAGCCATCAATGGTGAGACCTACGACGATCCTGTCAAGGCCATTCAGAAGGTGGAGGAGATAGGTGCATCCTATGCCATTGGACGCGACATGCACGTCGGCGACACCATCATAGGCATCAAGGGTCGTGTGGGCTTCGAGGCTGCTGCTCCTATGATCATCATCGGTGCACACCGCTTCCTCGAGAAGTACACACTGAGCAAGTGGCAGCAGTACTGGAAGGACCAGGTTGCCAACTGGTATGGAATGTTCCTGCACGAAAGCCAGTACTTGGAGCCAGTGATGCGCGACATAGAGGCAATGCTCACATCCTCGCAGCGCAATGTCAATGGAACAGCCATCCTCGAACTGCGTCCTTATGGCTTCACAACCATCGGTGTCGACAGTCCTGACGACTTGGTCAAGAACAAGTTTGGCGAGTATGGCGAGATGCAGAAAGGCTGGACAGCCGAGGATGCCAAGGGATTCATCAAGGTCTCTTCGACAGCCCTGCGTGCTTACTATGCCGTACATAAGTTTGACGACGAACTCTAATATCATAATCAACGAAAGGACAGAATTCTATGGAAAAGAAACTCAGACGTTCGCGCAGCCGGAAGATGATTGCCGGTGTTTGTGCCGGATTGGCAGACTACTTCGGACTCGACACCACGCTTATCAGAGTGGTATATGTCCTGCTGTCGGTGTTCACAGCCTTTGCAGGCGTATTGGTCTACCTGATTCTGTGGCTCATTATCCCTTACGATAAATAAGAACGGATATAATGATAAGAGTAGGAATTATAGGAGGTGCCGGATATACTGCCGGTGAACTGATACGTTTACTCATCAACCATCCCGAGGCTGAGATTGTGTTCATCAATAGCACCAGCAATGCGGGACACCACATTACCGACGTGCATGAGGGACTCTATGGTGAGACCGATATGGTGTTCACCGACCAGCTGCCGCTCGACAGCATCGACGTGCTCTTCTTCTGCACCGCTCATGGCGATACCAAGAAGTTCCTCGACAGCCATCAGGTGCCCGACGGACTGAAGATTATAGACCTCTCGATGGACTATCGTCTGAAGTCGGATTCGCACGACTTCATCTATGGCTTGCCCGAACTCAACCGTCGTGCCATCTGTAGTGCAAAGCATGTAGCCAATCCTGGCTGCTTCGCCACCGCCATACAGCTCGGACTGTTGCCGCTGGCAAAGAACCTGTTGCTCAATGGCGACATCAATGTCAATGCCATTACCGGCAGCACGGGTGCAGGTGTAAAGCCTAAGGATACCAGCCACTTCAGCTGGCGCAACGACAACATAAGCATCTACAAGCCTTTCGAGCACCAGCATGTGCCCGAGATTGTGCAGTCGCTGAAGCAGCTGCAGCAGAGCTTCGACTCGGAAGTGGCATTCATCCCTTACCGTGGCGACTTTGCCCGTGGCATCTTTGCCACCATCGTGGTGCGTACAGCCGTCAGCGAAGAGGAGCTCTACCGCATCTATCGCGACTACTATGCCGAAGACTCGTTCACGCATGTCATCGACCGTCCGATAGACCTCAAGCAAGTGGTCAACACCAACAAATGTCTGGTGCACCTGGAGAAGCACGGCAGTCGTCTGCTCATCGTATCCTGCATCGACAATCTGCTGAAGGGAGCCAGCGGCACAGCTGTCCATAACATGAATCTTATGTTCAACCTCGAGGAAACAGTGGGTCTCAATCTGAAGCCCTCTGCCTTCTGACGGTGAACAGACTTAGAACTTAAAAACAGTAGAAAGAAATGAATCTGTTTGATGTATATCCGCTATTCGATGTCAATATAGTCAAGGGACGCGACTGCTCTGTCTGGGACGACAAAGGCACGGAGTATCTTGACCTGTATGGCGGTCATGCCGTTGTCTCCATAGGTCACTGCCATCCGCATTATGTCGAGGCATTGAGCCGTCAGGCAGCAACGCTTGGATTCTATTCCAACTCCGTAATCAACAAGCTGCAGCAGCAACTCGCCGAGAAGCTCGGACGCATATCCGGCTACGACGACTATGCGCTGTTCCTCATCAATAGTGGTGCCGAAGCCAACGAGAATGCCTTGAAGCTGGCTTCGTTCTGCAATGGCCGCAAGCGTGTGCTTACTGCCGAACATTCATTCCATGGCCGCACGTCGTTGGCTGTGGAGGTCACCAATAACCCTAAGATTATTGCCCCCATCAACGACAATGGCAATGCCACATTCCTGCCTTACAACGATCTTGAGGCATGGGAGCGTGAGCTGGCAAAGGGCGATGTCACAGCCTGCATAGTTGAGTGCATCCAGGGTGTTGGCGGCTGCCATGTCGCTACACCGGAGTTCGTAAAGGGACTGGAAGTTGCTTGCCACAAGTATGGAGCGTTCCTCATCTGCGATGAGATTCAGTGTGGCTATGGCCGCAGCGGTAAGTTCTTTGCACATCAGTGGCTTGGCGTCCGTCCGGACATCATCACCGTGGCAAAAGGCATTGGCAACGGTTTCCCCATGGGAGGCGTGCTGATATCACCGTCCATCAAGCCTGTCTACGGACAGCTTGGCACCACCTTTGGCGGCAACCACATGGCATGTGCTGCTGCACTGGCTGTACTCGACGTGTTCGAAGACCAGCATCTTGTGGACAATGCACATGAGGTAGGCGAGTACTTCATGCAGCAACTCGTGCAACTGCAGAAGCGTCAGCCGCATATCGTGGAGCTGCGCGGACGCGGACTTATGATTGGTGTCGTGCTCGACATCCCACAGAAGGAAGTCCGTCAGAAGCTCATCTTCCAGGAGCATTGCTTCACCGGATGTGCGTCGACCAACGTACTGCGCATCCTGCCGCCGCTGACTCTTACGCGTCAGCATGTCGACAGCTTCATCGACAAACTTGAGCGTGTGCTCAGTGCCTGCTGATTGACGGCGCAGACTGGCATTGTCCGTCTGACATAAAACATTTGCGAGGTCCTGTGTGGTTGGTTATCCACATCGGACCTCGCAATCTTTTCTACTGACCCACACTTGTAGCCAAGGCACTTGCAACACGTCCTATGCTAAGCCATGTGAATAGGGGTCAGTAGAAAATGGGTCAGTAGAAAAGAGGTGGGGATAAACGAATATGGTAGATATGTATCCGCAACCACAAGACTATGCGTTGAAGTTTTTCCGTGTCCTATATGTATGTACCTCTCCGAGGCACGGTAGGGAGGGTGTCATGAGCCCCAGACTGCGGTCGCTACTCTCCCTTAGTCTGGGGTTATGCATAATTGTGTCTCTCCGAGACACCACAGCAGGACATGAACGTGAAGCGTTAAGCCTCTCCTAAATCCTCCCCTAAAGGGAAGGACTTTTATCACCCTTCCCTTCA
>CAYXLA010000068.1:0-11227 GCA_964465765.1 uncultured Bacteroidaceae bacterium
CAAGTTATTCAGTAACACAACCGGAAAACTGACAAGTAAATCAGGAAATGACAGCCTATATACCTTAGGGCCAAAAGGTATATACCTTTGAGGCAAAAGGTTCGTACCTTTGGACCGATACGTATATACCCTTGGACCGATGCCTATATAGGCCTTTGTAGGCTACATCTCAACCCAACACATAACACGCAAAACATAACACATCAAAGTCTTATATATGAAATGGCAAAGTCTTATATAAGAAAGTGGCATCGCAAACGTTATCTATGACCGTTTCTTATATATGCGTCCTGTGGCGCGTGTACCTCTCCGAGGCACATGCTGGGTGCGTACTTTTACCCCAGACTGCGGTCGCTTCTCTCCCTTAGTCTGGGGTTACTAGTTAGTGTACCTCTTCGAGGCACCACAGCAGGATTGGACATCTATAGGATAAGCAGGCCCATACACGTGCCTCACAGTCGTATGGCTGTACGTTTATACGTCGAGACTTATCTCAGTATGATTGGACAACCTGTGGAATATGTGATATTGTGAGCGTATCTACGCTATAGGACGTGGTGCCTCGAAGAGGTACACTTTAGAGTAACCCCAGCCTAAGCGTAGCGCAGACTGGGGCCAATGCTGATAAACATATTCCCGTGCCTCGGAGAGGTACACGCGCTAAAGGACCCGGTATATCTCAGTGAGGACACGGAGAGTTGTTGCGTGAAGGGTGTTGGGTGTTTAGTGTGACGCGAGCAGACAACAAAAAAGGACTGCCTTGATGGGCAATCCTCTTTATGCGATTAGCAGTGCGGAAGCTGGGGGATTCGAACCCCCGGTACGCGTAAATACGTACGGCAGTTTAGCAAACTGCTGGTTTCAGCCACTCACCCAAACTTCCAGTCCCGCACTTCCTCTGAAATGCGGTGCAAATGTAGACTATACTTTTCGACTATGCAAGCGACTGCGGAGTTTTTTTATTTGCTCTGCAAAATGTCGGTTACTACAGCAAGGGCTTCCTTGACCGTAGGCACGTTGGCAATAGACATGCTACGACGGTGATCTCCAGGCTTTTCGCGCAGTTCACAACGGCGTGTATTCCTCATCATGTAGTCTATCAGGCTGCCGAACATAGGACCTTGATAGTACGGGCTGTCGGGGTTGGAGACGAGGAACAGCGTCATCTTGCCACCCTTGAGGAATACCTTCTCTGCACCGAGATGGGCAGCCATGCGTCGCAATGGCACTACGCGTAGCAGTTCATCGGTCTCGGCAGGCACAGGTCCGAAGCGGTCTTCCAGTCGTGCACGATATTGGCTCACCTCCTCGTCGGTAGTCAGATTGTCGAGCTCACGATAGAGCAGCATGCGTTCGCTGCTACCAGTGACGTAGGTGGCAGGAAGCAGCAGTTCGAGGTCGCTCTCAACCAGACATTCATCGACATAGTCGATGTCTGCACCGGCTGCTGCACTGCCATGCTGCGAGTCGCCATTGGCATAGACCTGACTGAACTCGTCGGTCTTGAGTTCGTGGACAGCCTCGGAGAGAATCTTCTGATAGGTGTCGTATCCCATATCGGCAATGAAGCCACTCTGCTCGGCACCGAGCATGTTTCCTGCTCCACGGATGTCGAGGTCCTGCATGGCTATATGTATGCCACTGCCCAGACCGGCATAGTTCTCTATGGCTTGCAGACGACGACGGGCTTCGGAGGTTAAGGCAGACAATGGTGGCGACAGCAGATAGCAGAACGCCTTCTTGTTGCTACGTCCCACACGTCCGCGCATCTGGTGCAGGTCGCTGAGTCCGAAGTTCTGTGCATCGTTTATGATTATGGTGTTGGCATTGGGTATGTCGATGCCATTCTCTACGATGGTGGTCGAGAGCAGCACGTCGTAGTCGTAGTTGACGAAGCTCATTATCACCTGCTCCAGTTCCTCTGGAGCCATCTGTCCATGACCTATGCAGACGCGGCAGTCGGGTATGTGTCGCTGTATCAATGCCTTCAGCTCCTGCAGGTTGGCAATGCGGTTGTTGACGAAGAACACCTGTCCGTTGCGGCTCATCTCGAAGTTCACGGCATCGGCAATGACCTCTTCGTTGAAGACATGCAGTTCGGTCTGTATGGGATAGCGGTTTGGTGGCGGCGTCTGTATGATGGACAGGTCGCGTGCTCCCATGAGTGAGAACTGCAGCGTACGCGGTATGGGCGTTGCCGACAGTGTTAGTGTGTCGACATTCACCTTCATCTGGCGCAGCTTCTCCTTGGTGCTGACGCCGAACTTCTGCTCTTCGTCGACAATCAGCAGACCCAAGTCGTGGAACTTCACATCCTTGCCAAGTATGCGTTGCGTGCCTATGAGTATGTTGATGCGACCCTCTGAGAGGTCAACGAGCATCTTCTTTATGTCGGCTGCCGAGCGTGCACGCGTCAGGTAGTCCACACGGCACGGCATGTCCTTGAGCCGGTCGCTGAACGTGTGGTAATGCTGATATGCCAGGACGGTAGTAGGCACCAGCACTGCCACCTGCTTGTCGTCTGCCACAGCCTTGAAGGCTGCACGTATGGCGACTTCGGTCTTGCCGAAGCCCACATCGCCACACACCAGGCGGTCCATAGGGCGTTCGCTCTCCATGTCGGCCTTCACGTCGGCAGTGGCACGGCTCTGGTCGGGCGTATCCTCATAGAGGAACGAGGCCTCGAGCTCCTTCTGCAGGAAGCTGTCGGCACCAAAGCTGAAGCCTTTCTCCTCACGTCGGGCGGCATAGAGCTTTATCAGGTCGCGTGCAATGTCCTTTATCTTCTTCTTCGTACGCTCCTTGAGCTTCTCCCATGCACCTGTGCCCAGACGGTTGAGGCGTGGTGGCTCGTTGTCGCGACCTTTATATTTCGACACCTTGTGCAGTGAGTGTATGGACACGAAGACGACGTCGTCGTTCTGATAGACTATCTTCATCACCTCCTGCGTGGTGTTGCCTGCGGGTATGCGCACCAGTCCGGCAAAGCGTCCTACGCCATGGTCGATGTGCACCACATAGTCTCCTGGCTGGAACTCGTTGAGTTCCTTCAGGCTGAGAGCCATCTTGCCTCCACGCACACGGTCGCTCTTGAGGCTGTACTTATGGAATCGGTCGAAGATTTGATGGTCGGTGAAGACGCAGACTTTCAGGTCAGCGTCGCTATATCCCTCATGTACCGTGTGCTCCACAGGAGTGAAGACGACGGAGTTGTCGCCACGGTCGTCGAAGATGGCACGCAGGCGGTCGGTCTGCTTAGTGCTGTCACTACATATATATAAGGTATAGCCACGGCCGATGTAGTCCTTGAAGCTGTCGGTCAGCAGGTCGAAGTTCTTGTGGAACAGCGGTTGCTGACCGATGTTGAATGTCAGTGTGGCTTGTGGTGTGTCGTCGGGATGTGTGCCGAAGTCCACACGGCGGAAGTTGGCAGTTGCCATAGCGAACTCAGCACCATCGATTAGCTTGCCGTCGAGCGACACTACCTCGTTGTCGTCGTCCAGTCCTTTCTCTTCTGCCTGACGTGCTGTGAGTGCCTGCGGAGACAAAGCCTCATCATGCACCTGACGTATGCGTTCTGCCAGCCACATGAAGTCGCGTGCAAAGAACACCGTATCTGCAGGCAGGAAGTCGGTGAATGCCACCATGCCACTTCCGTCGCCTTGCGACAGGTCCTTGTCGAGGTCGGGGAAGATGGTTATGCTCTCCTTCTTGTCGAACGATATCTGGCTCTCCACCTCAAAGGGTCGGATGCTCGACACCTCATCGCCGAAGAAGTCGATGCGGAAAGGATATTCCGAGGAATAGGAGAACACGTCGATGATGCTTCCGCGTTCGGCATACTGGCCAGGCTCATAGACGTAGTCGGTCAGCTTGAAGCCATAGCTATGCAGCATGTCGGTGACGAACTTCATGTCGACTTCCTCACCAACATTGAGCGTAAGCGTGTTGCTGCCCAGCTCTTTCTTGCTGACAACCTTCTCTGCCAAGGCATCGGGATAGGTAACGATGAATATACGTCCTGCCGACTTCTGCTCCAGTCGGCTCAGTGTCTGTGCACGAAGTATGACGTTGGCAGCATCTTTCTGACCGTACTTCACGGCACGACGGAACGACGAAGGGAAGAACAACACGTTCTCATCGCCGAGTATCTGCGTCAGGTCATGATAGAAATAGCCCGCCTCTTCCATATCGGCAAGCACAAACACACAGGGTGATGAGCCATGTCGGTGGAGTGAGGAAAAGAAAAGAGGTGCCGAGGAACCTATAAGTCCCCGACAGAAAATGCTGCGAACAGAAGCGTCGTCGAGCAAGCGGTACATTGCAGCCACATTGGGATGCTGCAGCAACCGCTGTTGCAGTTCAAGTATAGTCACGTACTACAAGCCGTTAAAATCGCAACAAAAGTACTAAAAACGACTTAATGCCGGCTTTGGCTCAGTCAAAATAGCTAATTTTGTTTCCGACTTAACAAGAGTGTGCAGACACTCATCATACAGATACAGGCATATATGCAGACAAGCAGCGACAGCATTGTGATTATCCCCACCTACAACGAGCGGGAGAACATTGAGAGCATCATACGCGCAGTCTTCGGACTGGAACACACGTTCCACATACTTGTGATTGACGACGGATCGCCCGACGGCACAGCAGCTATAGTGAAGGGCATGCAGCAGACAGAGTTCGGCGAACGGCTCTTCCTGATTGAGCGCAGCGGCAAGTTGGGACTGGGCACAGCCTACATTGCAGGCTTCAAGTGGGCATTGCAGCATGGCTACGACTACATCTTCGAGATGGATGCCGACTTCAGTCATAACCCTTCGGACCTGCCTCGGCTCTATGAAGTATGCGCCAATGGCGGTGGAGATGTGGCTATTGGGTCGCGCTATGTGTCGGGAGTGAACGTCGTGAACT
This sequence comes from uncultured Bacteroidaceae bacterium, assembly GCA_964465765.1. Lineage (GTDB taxonomy): Bacteria > Bacteroidota > Bacteroidia > Bacteroidales > Bacteroidaceae > Bacteroides. The sequence continues at coordinate 4,918 of CAYXLA010000068.1, forward strand.
GGCCTATGGGACGCGTGCTGATGAGCTATTTCGCATCGAAGTATGTGAAGATAATCACCGGACTGCCCATTCACGACACCACAGCAGGCTTTGTCTGCTACCGCCGGCAGGTGCTCGAGACCATCGACCTCGACCAGATACGCTTCAAGGGCTATGCCTTCCAGATAGAGATGAAGTTCAAGGCCTACAAGGGAGGCTTCAATGTTGTGGAGGTGCCGGTGATATTCATAAACCGCCGGCTGGGCACGTCGAAGATGAACAGTAGCATATTTGGCGAAGCCGTGTTCGGAGTGATATGGCTGAAGTGGGACAGCCTGATGCATCGGTATCCACAGAAGAACGGGCAACGACAATGAGCAGAGAGACCACCATTATACGCAATGCCGTCATGGTGAACGAGGGCGAGACGTTCAAGGGTTCGCTCATAGTGTGTGGCGACACAATAGAGAAGGTGCTGCGGCAAGACAGCAACAATGCCGAGGAGTCGCATCTCGACGCCGTGCACTACGACCATGAGATTGATGCCTGCGGAGCATACCTGCTGCCAGGAGTCATCGACGAACACGTGCACTTCCGTGACCCTGGGCTGACACATAAGGCCGACGTTAGCAGCGAGAGCCGTGCTGCTGCGGCAGGCGGAGTGACTTCAGTCATGGACATGCCCAATACCAAGCCGCAGACCACAACAATAGAGGCATGGGAGGAGAAGATGCAGCACTACGGCGAGGACTGCCTCGTGAACTACTCGTGCTACTTCGGTGCCACCAACGACAACCATGCGTTGCTGCCGTCACTGGATAGCCGACGCGTGTGCGGAGTAAAGCTGTTCATGGGTTCGAGCACTGGCAACATGCTGGTCGACAAAGCCGAGAGCCTGCGACAGATATTCTCGTCGACAGACATGCTCATAGTGACGCACTGCGAAGACCAGAGCATCATATCGTCGAACATATCCAAATACCCTGCCGTCGACGGCGACCTGCCGCTGTCTATGCATCCGCTGATACGGTCGGAGGAAGCCTGCCTGCGCTCGTCGGAGACTGCCGTCGGACTGGCAAAGCAATACGGATCACGACTGCACATAGCACATATCACCACTGCACGTGAATTGGAACTATTGCAGGACACACCACTGACGGCAGAGAAGAAGATAACTGGCGAGGTGTGCATAGCGCACCTGATGTTCTGCGACAAAGACTACGAACGTCTCGGCACGCTCATTAAGTGCAATCCCGCAGTCAAGACCGAGGCCGACCGCAGGGCATTGCGTGCTGCCATCAGTACAAACCGTCTGGACACCATTGCCACAGATCATGCCCCACATCAGCTGAGTGAGAAGCAGGGAGGAGCACTCAAGGCTGCCTCGGGCATGCCAATGGTGCAGTTCTCACTGCCGTGCATGATGCAGCTGGCAGCAGAAGGCAGCATCAGCATAGCGGACATAGTGCAGAAGATGTGCCACAACCCTGCCCTGCTCTACCGCATAGACAAGCGCGGCTTCCTGCGCGAAGGCTACAAGGCAGACCTTACGCTGGTGCGCCACAGTCCGTGGACACTGACGGAGGACATGATTGAGAGCAAGTGCAAGTGGAGCCCGCTGACCGGACAGAAGTTTGACTGGCAGGTCGAGCGGACAATAGTGAACGGGCATACGGTCTATGCCAACGGCAGCATCGACGACAGCCGGCGTGGAGAGGAACTGCTGTTCGGCTGAACACGGTCAGTTGCAAGGGACGATGAAGACGACAAGCGGCACCATCACATACGACATACACGACATTGCAGCCTACATAAACTGGCTGTACTTCTTCCATGCATGGGGCTTCCAGCCTAAGTATGCTGCCGTTGCCAACGTGCATCAGTGCGTGTCGTGCCTCAGCACATGGAGAAGCCGATTCACCATCGAAGAACAGCCCAAAGCTCTCGAAGCCACGAAGCTACTAAGAGAGGCAAACAAGCTGCTTACCGACATGGACCTCAAGGTGAAGGCACGCTGCACGTTCCGACTGTTTGATGCCTGCTCCGACGGAGACAACATCATGATGGGCGGCATAGTGTTCCCGCTGCTGCGACAGCAAGTGCCTGGCAAGGATGGACATACGCTTTGCCTGAGCGATTTCGTCAAGCCACAATCAGTGGACGGTGGGCACGACACCGTGGGTGTATTTGCTGCTACTGTCGACGAAAGCATGGCAACAGACTTAGAGAACAGCGACGGGAAGGAAGAAGACCCGTACCACAAGCTGTTGGCACAGACGCTTGCTGACCGACTGGTGGAAGCTGCCGTGGAGAAGATGCACCTCTACGTCCGACAGAAAGCATGGGGCTATGCACCATTTGAAGACCTAAGCATCAACGACTTGCTGCAGGAACGATTCCAAGGCATACGTCCTGCCGTGGGCTATCCGTCGCTGCCGGACCAGTCGGTGAACTTCCTTATAGACCGTCTTGTAGATATGAAGCAGATAGGAATAACGCTTACGGAGAACGGAGCCATGAGCCCGCACGCATCGGTGAGTGGACTGATGCTGGCACATCCGCAGGCTCGCTACTTCAGCATTGGCAAGATTGGCGAAGACCAGTTGGCTGACTACAGTGCACGACGAGGACTTCCCATCGCGGATATGCGCCGATTCCTCGCCGCAAACCTCTGAGTTGGCAATGCAAAAGCGCGGGATTAGACAACGAAAGCCACTGGATTAGAAGACTGAAACCATTGGATTAGATAACTGAAACCATTGGATTAGATAACAAGAACTATTCATATATATATAGGAGCTGAAAACACTATGCAACAATTTGCCGTGATACTCGTGATATGCCTCCTGCTGCCGGACGCATACATTTATTATGTTCACTTGCGCCGCAACGTCAAGAGTCATCTGCTGCGCGACCTGTGGTGGTTGCCGTCGGTAGTCATAATTGCTATGTATGTCTACTCCATGTATGTGGGCACAAGCAATGGAATGTCCGACCGCCAGTCGATGGTATCCATACTGGGAATACTGACACTGCTGACGGGTGTGCCAAAGCTCGCATTCACACTGTTCTCCCTAATAGGACTGGCACTGCATGCCATTGTGAAGTTCATTCCACGACTACCGTTCAACGTCATAGGCGGTCTGTTGGCAACAGTGCTGTTTGGCGTAATCTTCTACGGCAGCTTCTTCGGCACGCAACATATTGTAGTTAAGCAGGTGGACTATACATCTTCACGTCTGCCCAAGGGTTTCGACGGCTACCGCATAGTACAGATATCCGACCTGCATAGCGGCAGCTTCAGCGACAAGCCCGAAGCCATTGAGCGACTTGTGGAGCGTGTCAACGAGCAGCGTGCAGACCTCATACTCTTCACAGGCGACCTTGTCAACGCTCGTGCCGATGAGCTTGATCCGTTCATGGACGTGCTTAGCCGTCTCTCAGCTCCCGATGGCGTCTACTCCATATTGGGCAATCACGACTATGGCACATATTACCGTTGGGATACTCAAGACGGTAGTGAGCGCAGCCTTGAAGAATTGTGCCGCAGAGAAGGCCGTCTGGGATGGCATCTGCTACGCAACGATCACGTCATCCTGCATCATCGCGGCGACAGCATAGCGCTTATTGGTGTGGAGAACGACGGCAATCCACCGTTCCCTCAGCTTGCCGACCTGCCTCATGCCATGAGCGGCACCGACGGGATGTTCCGTATATTGATGAGCCACGACCCAACACATTGGCAACGCGAAGTGGTGCCAACGACCGACATTGACCTTACATTGTCGGGCCATACGCACGGAGCACAGTTCATGCTATTCGGCTTCTCGCCCAGCCGATGGGTCTACAATGAATATGCCGGCATGTACCGTGAGGGCGATCAGAGCCTTTACATCAACACAGGCTTCGGCTACGTGGGACTGCCATTCCGCTTCGGCGTGTGGCCGGAGATAACTGTGTTCACCCTCCACGAATAGAGCAGCACGACGGCATAGCCCACGACAGGCACGATGAAGGAGAACGACAGCGTCACCCTGTCGGCAAGCATGCCCATGAGCATTGTGCCGATGGCGCCGCCGATGGTGGACATCATGAGGTATGCAGACGCTCGCTTGGTCTGACTGCCCAGTCCGCGCAGTGCCAGGGAGAAGATTGTGGGGAACATTATTGCCTCGAGCGCATAGTTCAGAATTAGTGCAACCATCGACAGCGTGCCCAGTTCCATGAGCACCAGGACGTTTGCCACCACCGTTCCAGCCGCACAAAACAGCAGGACCTTCTGTGCTGCAATGCGGCTCATGACCCATCCGCCGACGAAGCGTGCACACATAAAGAGGAAGAAACCAAAGGACAGCAGGCGGCTCGCCGTCATATTGTCGATGAGGCTGACGCGCTCTGCGTAGTTGATGAATAGGCTATTGATGGCAATCTCGGCAATCTCGTAGAACAGCAGAGCTATAAATCCGAAGACGAACATGCCGTTGTGCAGCAGACTGCCACCCGTCTCCCCACCCTGCACCTCGGTACTGAGCTCGTCGTCATCAACGATTTCCGGCAGACGGACACGCGTAAAAGCCAGGGCAAACACACTGACCATCACTGCCAGGAATATGTACGGTCCCGATATGTTGGCACCGGCAGCACCGGAGAAGAGTATGGCTCCGCCTATCCACGGACCGCAGATGTTGCCCAGTCCATTGATGCTCTGTGCCAGATTGAGGCGGCTTGCCGACGTGGCGGCATCGCCCAGACGCGCCATATAAGGATTGGCGGCAGTCTCGAGGAATACCAGTCCGCACGCCATGACAAACAGTGCGACGAGGAAGACATAGAACATCTGCAGGCTGCCACTGCCGTCAAAACCCATGGAGAGCAGTCCGAAAGCCAGCGCACCAGCACCAAACAGCAGCAGTCCGAATACCATTCCATACCTGTAGCCACGTCGTCCTATGAGCAGTCCGGCAGGAATGGCAAACAGGAAATAGCCCAAGAAGAAGGCACCCTGAACCAGTGTCGACTGCGATATCGATATATCCATCTCTGCCTGGAAGTGCTTGTTCAGCACATCCATAATGGCACGCGCAAATCCCCAAAGGAAGAACAGCGACGTCACCAATATGAATGGCAGCCTATATTCACGTCTTACCAACTTTGCCATAACATTTTCTCGATTTTGTCCTTTTGTGTTGTTACAGCTGCAAAATTAAACAATCTCCCGTTACACGGGGCACGACTAATCCGTATCTTTGCCGCACGACGAGCCTATGCTGATACTCTACACCATATATATATTGTGCATCGCCCTGCCGCTGTTCATCGTGGGGACGGTTGTTGCCACGGCGTTCACGCTCGTCGGAGTGTCCTTCTTCGGCGCACATTTCTGGGGCTACTGGCCCGCACATCTGTGGTCGCGCTTCGTCTGCTTCATACTGCTGCTGCCAGTCAAGGTGGAAGGTCGCGAGAAGATATGCCGCCACACGTCGTACGTCTTCGTAGCCAACCACCAGAGTGCATTCGACATACCACTTATATATGGCTATCTGGACCGCAACTTCAAGTGGATGATGAAGAAGAGTCTGCGCCGCCTGCCGCTCATAGGCAAGGCATGCGAGGTGTCGGGACATGTGTTTGTCGACCGCAGCGGACCCAGCAAGGTCTACGAGACCATAACGAAGGCGAAGGCTGTGTTGCACGATGGCGTGTCGCTCTTTGTCTTCCCCGAAGGGGCACGAACGTTCACCGGACACATGGGCTACTTCAAGCGCGGAGCCTTCCAGATGGCTGACGACCTGGAGCTTGCCGTCGTACCCATCACCATCGACGGTCCTTTCCACATACTGCCGCGCACTGGCAAGCTCATCCATTGGCATCGTCTGCACATGACAATCCACGACCCCATCCCCTACGAAGGCAAAGGTCCCGAGCATATACGCCACACCATGGACCTTGCCTATCGTGCCATCGAGGCAGGCATGCCGCCACAGTATCGCGGCATGGTGCGTAACGACGACCAAGACGTCTGATGCAGCTCACTGTTGCATCGCATGTCCGAACGTCGGGCAGCGCATACCATCATTTCCCGTAATACGACTCAGTAGAAAACATGTGGGGATAAACGAATATGGTAGATGTGTATCTGCACCCACAAGACTATGTACTCATGGATTTTCAGATCCTTCATGTATGTACCTCTCCGAGGCACCACGGCAGGATGCTCACACTTATTATTGCTGTCCGGTAAAACCTTTTGATTCGCGTAGCACGGGCAGGCATAAGGAAAAGAGGTTGCACCGCTGTCGCGGCACAACCTCTTGCTCTAGGTTTTGTTGTC
>CAYXLA010000069.1:0-11092 GCA_964465765.1 uncultured Bacteroidaceae bacterium
TTCACGTTCATGTCCTGCTGTGGTGCCTCGAAGAGGTACATTATATGGCTAACCTGACTAAGGGAACGCAGTGACCGCAGTCTGGGGTATTGGACGCACCCTGTATGTACCTCGGAGAGGTACACGCGCCGCAGGACTATGTAACGTGTTATGTGTTACGTGACAGGCATTCACAAGCTGTGGTGCCTCGAAGAGGTACATTATATGGCTAACCCCTGACTAAGGGAGAGTAGCGACCGCAGTCTGGGGTAAAAGCATACACCCTATCCGTGCCTCGGAGAGGTACATATATGTAGGACCCGATATTATGCGGGATATTCTCACTTTTTCCTACTGACTTCATTGTACTTAACTCAAGAATGAGTAATATTGCAAAATAAACACAATATTACGATTATGAAGAAAGTTATTAGCACACAGAAGGCACCGGCCGCAATAGGCCCATACAGTCAGGCAATTGAAGTTAACGGCATGTTGTTCGTCTCAGGACAGATTCCTGCAGACCCTGCAACAGGCAACATCGTTGAAGGTGGAATAACCGAGCAGACCACACAGAGCTTCTGCAACGTAAAAGCTATACTGGCTGAAGCCGGCTACAGCATCGACAATGTAGTCAAGACCACAGTCTACCTCAGCGACATGGACAATTTCGCTGCCATGAATGCAGTCTATGCACAGCAGTTCAATGGTGCATTCCCTGCACGCAGTGCGGTAGCTGTCAAGACCCTGCCCAAGAATGTGCTGGTAGAGGTCGAGGTCATTGCCGTTAAGTGACGGCATCAGACCTGTCGTGTGTAGACGATATTAAGAGAGGAGACCAAACACGTGGAAAAAGAATTGACGCTGAATGAGGTGTATCGTGCGTCGCATGTGCTGAAGAGCATCATACGTCGTACCGACCTTATTGCTGCACCCACCATACATGAGGGTTGTGACATCCGCATCAAGCCAGAGAACCTGCAGGTGACTGGTTCGTTCAAGGTACGTGGAGCCAGCTATATGATCTCACAGCTGAGCGATGCGGAGAAGGAACGTGGTGTGATTGCATGTTCGGCAGGCAACCATGCACAGGGCGTGGCTCTTGCTGCAGCACGTAGCGGAATAAAGTCCATCATCTGTCTTCCCGAAGGTGCTCCCATATCAAAGGTTGAGGCTACACGCCACTATGGTGCAGAGATATGTCTGGTGCCTGGCGTGTATGACGATGCCTACCGACGTGCCTTGCAGCTGAAGGAAGAGAAGGGACTGACATTCGTGCATCCGTTTGATGACCCGCAGGTGATAGCAGGGCAGGGGACCATAGCTCTGGAGATACTGAACGACATGCCCGAGGTGGACTGCATAATAGTCCCTGTGGGTGGTGGCGGACTGATAAGTGGCGTGGCTTATGTCGCCAAGCAGCTCAATCCGGCAATCAAGATCTACGGCGTACAGGCAGAGGAGGCTCCGAGTATGGTCAATAGTCTGCATGACGGACACATAGAAAGACTCGACAGCGTATCGACCATTGCCGACGGTATCGCGGTGAAAGAGCCTGGCAAGCATACCTTTGAATACTGCCAGCGCTATGTCGACGAGATTGTCACCGTCAGCGAGGACGAGATATGTGCAGCCATACTGCATCTGTTGGAGAAGCATAAGCTGATATCCGAAGGTGCGGGAGCTGTCAGCGTAGCTGCTGCCATGTTCGGACATGTGCCTGTCGAAGGCAAGCACACCGTCTGTCTGGTGAGTGGCGGTAACATCGATGTCAACTTCCTGAGCCGCATCATCAGTCGTGGACTGTTGAAGAGTGGACGTCAGTGCACATTGGTACTCGAGTTGCCCGACAAGCCAGGACAGTTGCTTGAGGTGGTGCAAGTCATCTCGAGCACAGGAGCAAACATCATCTCGTCGCTGCACGAGCGTACGGCAGCAGTGGCAAATGTCAACTCCTGCTATCTGCGCATCTCCATGGAGACACGCGACCATGCCCATGTCAACGAAATCAAAAAGGCCCTGAAGCAGAAAGGCTTCAAGGTAGTGGAATGACATAAAATATGAGACTTGCGAAGACGCACATATCGACCTGTCTGCTTACGCTGGTGGTGATGATTGCCATCGGCGGATGCTCGGGTCATGTCTCGCAGTCGGCAGAGCTTGACATAGAAGAAACACAGTCGAAGATTATCAGCATCCATTTCGTGGAAGATTATGACGAATACTTTATGCCAGGTGCTGACTTCTCCGCAACACGTGCTGATGTGAAGGACTATGCCAAGTTCATTACGATAGTCTTGTTTGATGAAAATGGGACGAAGAAGTATGAGATGCAGCAGAGCTCTTGGCAAGCCTACTTTGGAACCATCAACAAACGGATTGACTTCGGCATCTACAGGGCAGTGGTCATTGCAAACAACGGCGATGACTATTGTGATGTCAATTCTCCGACGAGTGTCACACTGCCGAAAGTTGAAGGCGCCAAGGTCTCAGACACCTTCTACTATATCGGAGAGATAGAAGTATCTGGTACGTCTTCGAATAACATATCAATACAATTGATGCGGGCTGTCTCTGCCATAGGAGTGCAGATGACCGATAAGTCGGTTCCTGACAACTTCGACCACTTCAGGTTCGAGCTTACGGGTGGAAGCAATGAGTTTAACCCCACTACGGGCTATGGCGCGAGTGCTGTGTCGCAGGTGGCAGATGTGGAATATAACAGCCAAGCCAAACAGCACGGCATCTTTACCTTCCCGCTTAAGGGCAACGACGAGGGTGTGACGTTCAAGGCTTCTGCCATCGCCAAGGATGGTAGCACCATCATCAGCTATTCGTTTGACCATCTGACGGCAGCTCCCAAGAAGATGATTGTCTATAAGGGTGATTTCTTCCCCAAGACTGACGCCACTATATCGATACCCGATAGTGAGACTACTTGGACCACCAGTGAACAGTCACTTCATCAATGAAACCGCCGGCGTTCATATCGTGGTTCGTCGGAATAGCTTTAGCAACAACACTCTTCCTTGTAAGCAGCTGTCAGAATTCCGTCATAGAAGAGCCGGAAGTTGTTGTGCCGTCTGAAAGCAAGACCGAGAGTAAGACAGAGAGCAAGACCAAAGAAGAACCGTATAATGTTTGTTTCGCCATCATTGGCTATGAAGATGCGCGATTCGGTACTAACACTAAAGCCGATGCAGGAGGCTTGGCAGACGTATGTAAGCGTGTCGATGCACAGGTGTTTGATGCCGATGGCAGCCGTGTTGTGAAGAAGTCGCTCATCGCCGCTGATGGTGCATGCCTTGACACATTGAAGCTTAACCTGCCTGACGGAGATTATTGGATTGTGATAATGGCACACAGTTGTACGGGTGCTCCAACGTTCACGTCCCCCAACAAGATTACCTTCCCGAACAATAAGGTTACCGACACCTTATATAAATATCTCACTTTCAGTGTTGCTGGCTCAACTGTGCAGCAACAAGATGTGGTGTTGAAACGTGCCGTTGCAGCATTACGTATGACCATACCGGAGGATAGACCCGATAGTGTTTCCAGTTTTAAGTTCTACTATACAGGCGGCAGTAGCACGTTTGATGCGACTGCAGGATATGGTTGCGTCAACTCTAGACAGACGGAAATGCGATATGTCTCATCCGACGACGAACAGAACGCCTATACTGTCTACACCTTCCCACACGAGGAAGAAGATCACATTGACATCATTATAACAGCTTATGATAAGGACGGAAACACTCTAGCCAATGTCAAAATAATAAATTGGCAGGTAGTTCGCAACGTCATCAAAACCTATGAATTGAGCTTCGATAGGTCGTTCAATATCACCGTTGAAGACGATTGGGATAAAGACTGGTATCCGCTTTCACCATAATTCCCAATAGGTGCATGCAACGACTGAACGTTGTTGGGTGTTGAGTGTTGGGTGTTGGGCGTTGGGTGTTGAGCGTTGAGTGTTGGGTGTTGAGTGATGGATGTTGTATTCCTATATATATATAGGATACGCGCGCGCGTGCGCGTTCCTTATTATATATAGTAGGCTTCCAACACCGAGATTACTCTCGGTCAATCTTTATCAATCCACCGGTATTTACGTCGAACAGTACCTTGGTAGTGGAGTTCCTGTTGAACAGCAACGCTGCCAGATACTCCTTCGAGCCAAACTGTGTCAGTGCAACCTCTTCTGTTATCAGTGGCTTGTGGGCGTAGGTCAGTGTCACTTCAGCCTGCCCTGGCACGTTGTATGCGATGCCATCAAGCTTCTTCTTATCGTCTGTAGCCTCCTCAACAGGTGCTGCTATGGTATTCTCGTTCTTGATGCTCATCGTCACAGGTTCGCCCGACAGGTCATCCTTGTCGACCAATCCTAACTTCTTCGAGAAGCGGAACACTACCTCGTCAGTCATCTCGCTGGGCTCTATGCGCAGCTCTGTGGTATGTGTCTCTGTGCGTTCCACTCCGCTGAACATCTGTGTCAGTGCTGCCTCCTGCTTGTCGAGGTTGTCGAGCATAATCTGCAGCTGTCCGCCATCCTTGGGCGTATTGTCGGCATTGCCGCTAATAAGGTCGCGCTTGCTCTCGCGCAGACTGAAGATCTCTCGCGATACCAGCTCCGCCATCTTGGCGTGCGAGTTTGCCATCAGCATCTCTTCCGTCATATATTGGCGCGGGTCGAGTGTGGCATCCTGTATGTTCTCTTCGTCAGAGCTTGCGCTGTCATCCGTCGTTATGCCCGAGAATGGCATGTTGATGGAACGCACGATGCCGTCTTCTGTCAGCTCCATAAGCGGAGCAACGGTGCGGTCCTTCATCTCCACGAAGTAGATGTTGTCGGCATCGGGCACACCGTAAACCTGCACGCTCACGTCGTCCAGCGTCCAGTATGTCTCTGCCTCTTGCTTCACGTCGTTCAGGCGCATATATCGCGAAGCATAGCGGCAGAACTCTCCAGGCTCGTAGCTGTGCTTGGTCACTTTCACCTTCAGCAGTATCTCCGTGCGCGGCAACATATACGTCACACCGTACTTCTTGCCGTACTGCACACCCGTAGTGACCATTGTCTGTGCCTTGAGGCTGACTGCCGACAGCAGGCACAAGGCTATGGTTGATAGTAATGTTCTCATGTCTATTCGTGCAAATTCGTTTTCACTGGAAATCTCACAGACTACAAAAATACTAAAAACCATCGTTTACCCGATACTGCCATTGCTCTGTTTGGGAATATTAACAGCAATAAAAATAGATAATATATAGCATTTAATATTGTAATTGTTGCAAATGTGTTAACCTTATCCTTATCTTTGTCCTGTAATTAATAACGGACAGCGCGTCCGGCTGAGTAATAAACCAACTAAAACCTAAAAGTAATTATGGCTAAGACTAAGTATTCGGGCACCCAGACCGAGAAGAATCTGGAAGTAGCATTTGCTGGAGAGAGTCAGGCACGCAACAAGTACACGTACTTTGCATCGAAGGCAAAGAAGGAAGGCTTTGAGCAGATAGCAGAGCTGTTCCTCAAGACTGCCGACAATGAGAAAGAGCATGCCAAGATGTGGTTTAAGGAGCTGAATGGCATTGGCGATACAGCAGAGAATCTGGCTGCAGCTGCGGCAGGCGAGAACTACGAGTGGACAGATATGTACGAAGGCTTTGCCAAGACAGCCGAGGAAGAAGGCTTCAAGGCTTTGGCAGCTAAGTTCCGCATGGTTGCAGCCATCGAAAAGCGCCATGAAGAGCGTTATCGTGCATTGCTTCATAACATCGAGGCACAGGAAGTATTTGCCAAGAGCGAGGTGAAGGTATGGGAATGCCGCAACTGCGGACACATCATTGTAGGGGAGAAGGCTCCCGAAGTCTGCCCAGTATGTGCACATCCGAAGTCATACTTCGAAATCCACATGGACAACTTCTAAATCCCTCTTGCCGCATCCTGTGTGGCAATGACAGCACTGAGGCTCACCGGCGCAGACGTAATTCCGTTGCGTACCGATGAGCCTCAGATGTTTTTATGTGTTGTGTTTTATGTGTTATGTGTTATGTTGAATGTTAGTGCGCATAACCTCCGACTTATAGCCGTCAAAGCTTCGCGGATAATCATCCAACACCCAACACCCGACACCCAACACCGGATATAGCCCAACACCAGATATTTATCGTTTGTCGAGTGCGTCGTAGAGTGCTTGCTGCAGTCGCGGACGGATGTCGAGCGAGGAGAGACGGTTGATCCATGGATGTGGATTGACGCGGTTGCTTAGGAAGACGAAGACCATGTGGCTGTCGGGGTCAACCCACGCACAGGTACCTGTGAAGCCGGTATGTCCGTAGACGCTACGCGGCGCTGCGTCGGCACATGGATTGCTACTATTGGCATTGGTAGCAGGCTTGTCGAAGCCCAGACCACGGCGGCTACGCTTCGAGGTGACGGTGGTGAACATACGGCATGTGGCTTCGCTGAGATAGCGCTGTCCCTGCCAGACGCCGCCATCGAGCAGCATCTGGTAGATGCGTGCCACCTCCTCGGCATTGGAGAACAGTCCGGCATTGCCCGATACGCCGCCCTTGAAAGCTGCTGCCTCATCGTGGACATAGCCCTGCAACAGACGATGGCGCAGGAAGGCATCGTCGACGGTGGGCACAATCTCATCCTTAGGCAGATGGCGCGCGGCGAGATAGGTCGTGCGCTTCAGCCCCATGGGCTTGAAGAATTCCTGGTCGAGATATTCGTCGAGCGGCATGCCGGTGATGGCTTCTACGACCTGCTGCAGCAGGATGAAGTTGATGTCACTGTAGACGTAGCGCCGTGCACCGCGTCGTGCGGTGGCAATCTTGTCGCAGTAGACGCTGTCGACGAAGCTGCTGTCTATCCACAGACTGTCGCAGATCTGCAGCGTGTGGCGTGATGTGCTGACGGGCGAGGTCACGCCTGCCTTGAACTTGATGTTCGCGGGTGCCCACAGTTTACTCTCAATCTGCACCGTGTGATTGCGGTCACGCTTCGCGACGAACAGCTTGCCACGGTAGCTGTCGTCGTCGATGGCTTCGCGATAGAACGAGATGGTGGCAGGAAGTCCAGACTCGTGGAACAGAAGGTCGCTGATGGTGATGGTGCGCTTGTCGGTGTTCTGCAGATAAGGCAGATATTGCGAGGCGTAGTCGCTGATGCCGAGACGTGTCTCGTCGAAGAGCTTCATGACTGCCAGCAGAGTACCGGTGGTCTTGGAGAGCGACGCGAGGTCGTAGACGTCGGTGGCGCTGACGGGCAGTGCGTCGGCATCATAAGTGTGGTGACCATAGGTGCGGCTGATGACTTCGTGTCCGTCTTTGTAGACCACAATCTGGCATCCCGGATAGGCTTTCTTGGTAATGCCCTCAAGGGCGATGCTGTCGATCTGGGCGAGCCGTACGGTGTCGAAGCCATAGTCTTCGGGACGATATACGGGTTCAGCCGCCTCTTCTTCTGCCGTCTCCTCTGCTGAAGTTGTAATGGGAGCCTTGAAGCCGTCGCCGACAGCATAGAGCGTGCCGAGAGATGTCGACAGACTGCCACGAGCCTGCTCTCTGCCGTAGATCACGTTGGCGGCATGCACCTGCACGGCGGCAAGAGTGTCGTGTGCCAACAGCACGGCGTCGGCATGGCGCAAGCCCTCTTCTGCCCCCATCATCTCCTTGGCGGGGACAAACGACACATATATAATAGGTGCATCCGTCGGAATGGCGGCAAGCAGCGAGGCGTAGTCGCTCACTTTGCGGTCGGACAGGCAGACGATGATGCGCTTGTAGTCCTTCAGCTTCGACAAGATGTTCTGCCGTGCGGCTGCCGTTGTCGAGGCGTCGACATTCAGCACGGTCGGGACGGCATAGGTCGAGAGTTCGCTGACGAAAGGTGCAATGACGCTGCTCTTGCCTCCGACATTCAGCAGCACGATGTCCTTTACGTCGGTGTCGACAGGCACTGCACCGCCAGCATTGCCGAGCAGCGTCACTGCCTCCACGCTAAGTCGCTCGATGAGCTGTTGTGCCTCGGGCGTGTTTATGCGCTGCTCCAGTCCGGAGATTTGTATCTGGGGCTTGGTGTGCAGTCCCAGAACATATTTGTACATCAGCACCTTGCGGCACTTGGCATCGATGGATTCTTCGCTGACCTCGCCACGCTTCACGGCACGCTCTATGGCTTCGAACTCCTCCTTGAGCCGCGAGGGAACGAGCAGCAGGTCGTTGCCAGCCTTCAGTGCCTGCAGACAGGCGGAGTTGTTGCCCGACACGCCTTTCATCTCGAGAGCGTCGGTGAACTTCAGTCCGGTGAACTGCAGCTCGTCTTCCAGCAGACTGGTGACGATGTTGTGCGAGAGCGACGACGGCAGTCCGTTGCGTTCTGACAGTGCAGGAACGTCGAGGTGTCCCACCATGATGCCGTCTATGCCGGCGGCGATGGCACGGCGGAAGGGAAACATCTCTATGCTGTCGAGACGCTGACGGTCGAAGTTGAGTGTCGGCAACGCCTTGTGGGAGTCGACGTTGGTGTCGCCATGGCCGGGGAAGTGCTTCGCCACAGCCACCACGCCTCCGTCCTCAAGACCGCGGGCATAAGCCACGACCTTTGATGCCACGTTGTAGCGGCTCTCTCCAAACGAGCGGACGTTGATGACGGGATTGTCGGCATTGTTGTCGACGTCGGCAACAGGGGCGAAGTTGACCGTTATGCCCATCTCGCGACATTCACGCGCCACCTCACGGCCGTATTCATAAATCAGGGAATCGTTGGTGATGCATCCCAGTATTCTGTTTCGTGGGAACACCGGCGTGGGCTTAAGCCGCATGGCGAGTCCCCACTCGCCGTCGAGCGTCACCATCAGCGGAATGTGCGAATGGCGTTGTGCCTCGTTGGTCAGCTGTGCCTGCGACACAAGACTGCCGCCACTGAACAGTACGCCGCCGATGTGATACTGGCGGATGACGCGCTGCATGAACTGGCGGTTGTGGCGTGTGTTCTGTGGGGCGAATTTGTAGACCAACAGCTGTCCGATCTTCTCCTTCAGCGACATGTGCTGCATCAGCGAGTCTGCCCATTCGGCAGCGCGCGGGTCGGTGCTTATGCGACTGCCGATGAGGGGTGCCTGACGCACATCGTCCGACGGCATGTCGGCAATGCGCATTGCCTCCGAGTTTGTTGACAGGCTTCCGCAGAAGGCGAGGAGGACGAACAGTGAGGCAAGGAACTTCTTCATCTGCGCACTTTGTCGAGGTTCAGTTCACTGAGGCTCATGTACACGCCATTGTTGCCGATGTGCATTATGGGAACTTCGCGTCCGTCGGCATCGCGTAGCTTCACTGGCTCCTTGAGGAATGTGTGGGTGTGTCCGCCCAGCACGAGGTCGATGTCATGTGTGTTGGGCACAAGCACGTTGTCGTACGAGTTGGCATCGCCCGGATTGCGCGTTATGCCGAGATGCGACATCAGGATTATCACGTCGCACTTCTCTTTGTCTTTCAGCAGTGCTGTCATCTCTGCGGCTGTCTGTACGGGGTCTTTATAGACCACGCCCTCGCACTTGCTCTGCTGCACCAGTCCCTGCAGCGGTGGGCTGAGTGCGAAGATGCCTATCTTCACGCCGTCGCGCTTCAGCGTGATGTACGGCTTGACGATGTCCTCGAGCACGGTGCCGGTGAAGTCGTAGTTGGAGCACACCACAGGGAAATCGGCGAGGCTGAAGATGCGTGCCATGTTGTCGAGCCCGAAGTCGAATTCATGATTGCCTATGGTCATGGCGTCGTAGCCTGCAAGGTTCATGATGCGGACCTCAAGCTCGCCCTTATACATATTATAATATGGTGTTCCCTGCGATATGTCTCCACAGTCCAGCACCAGTCCGTCGGGATGTTCCGCCTTGAACTGATGGACCACGGTCACGCGGCGTGCCGCTCCTCCCATGCCGGCATCGCGTATTGCCGGATTGTCGTCGAGCGGGTCGATGCGACTGTGGGTGTCGCTGCTGTGCATGATATACAGCTTCTTGTCCTGTGCTTGTGCGCCTGCCACCACGAGGGCCATGAGCGCAAGCAGTATGTAATGGCGTAGTGTTCTGTTCATCTCTTCTTCCCTCAATTGTTGTCCTCAATCTTCAGGCGTCCGTCGAGCGCCGATGTCACCGTGCGTCCCTCAGCCGTCTGTTGCTGCACCCACTCTATGAAGAGGCCGCGCAGTGTCATTCCCTCGGGGCACACCTTGTCCTCGAAGTCCAGCAGTCCCGTCATGCCGTCGTTGCCTTCGGCCAAGTAGTCGATTGTGGCGACGGTGTACAGGCGGTTGTCGTCGATGGGTTGTCCCTGTATGGTTGCATCGCTGAAGCCGCCGTGACCGTCTATCGTGAGGCGTCCTCCGCTGATGGCTTCACCGCCGCGCTGCGATATGTTTCTGAGTACTCCCTTCACCTGTCGTCCCGTCATGGTGAGCACGCACAGCGAGTTCTCGAACGGCAGAATCTCGAAGGCTTCTGCCATCGTGATGTTGCCAGCCTCAAGCTCGCGCCTCATGCCTCCGACGTTCATCACGGAGAAGTCGGCAGGATGTCCCAGCACCTTTGAGCCCGACAGTCTCAGCACTTCGGCTATCAGATTGCCCAGTGGCGACTCGGGACGTGTGCGGTCCATCATCATCTCCGCACGTCCCAGTACCTGACTCATCATGCTGTCCACGCCACCACGATAGGGGGCTATGAGCTGCAGTGCCTCGGCATCGGCAGTGACGTTCTTGTCGATGGGCACACGTGTTATCTCTGCCGATGTTACGGCATAATGGCTGCGGCACGATGTCAGGCACACCGGCGAGCACACCGTAAGTCCGACGACAGCGGCAAGCAGTATCTTCTTCTTCTTCATTTCAATCAGTCCTCTACTAAGAACAATGTTCATGCACAAAGGTAGTAATAATCGAGCATCTGCGCAGGTGCACCGTTGGTTTTTTAGGTTCAGCAGCAAAAGTGTGAAAGAAGCACGTCCTATATGTATGTACCTCTTCGAGGCACGAGTAGGGAGTGTTAGTTAGCCCCAGACTGCGGTCGCTACTCTCCCTTAGTCTGGGGTTATCCCAATAATG
>CAYXLA010000070.1:0-10994 GCA_964465765.1 uncultured Bacteroidaceae bacterium
TTTTTTGGCTTAATATTGCCTTTGCAACAACGATACCGTCAAAAGCCAACCTCGACGGGAGTGAACTATCCCGAACCGAAGCACTTTTGGCGGTATTGTTGCATTCAGTTACGCGTTGCAGTCATAAACAGTCTTGCTTGTTTCAAGCTTTTGCCGTACATTTGCATGGGCATCATTGGGAACGGCGGAGTCACCAAACCTCTTTTCAGAGGGCGACACGGTTTCCTTTGATGCCTTTCCTTTTGTACCTCCAACTTCTTTGTACCTTTGTCATCGGATAACTCTTGGATAGTTGGATATTGGCCGGAATTGGGCCGACCCAGAAGTGCCTCCTGTTCGGGAGTTATCTTTTCATTAAGCTTTCAGTGTCATCAGTCACACACTTCCTTTGTTATTCTTTCCCCTTTCCGTACCTTTGTTGGCATAAGAGGTATTGTTGGGTGCAGCAAGCTCTGGCCCATTCACATCATGAGAGGTTGACGTGGGATTGGTGTCAATACCTCGTTTCTCGGGTAAGCAGAAAAAGGAGGAGATTAGTCATGTCCTGTGGCGCGTGTACCTCTTCGAGGCGCTGATAGATGATGTCTACACTACCCCAGTCTGCGCTGTGCTTAGGCTGGGGTTACGCATTATTCAGCCTCTCCGAGGCTGCACATCCTCTCAATTTCTACTAACCTTACCTTCTACTAATTATGCACTATCAAATGAAAAAGGGAGCTGCGCGTAGCGCAACTCCCTGATTAGTAGTGCAGTGATTCCGATGCGATTCGAACGCATGACCCACAGCTTAGAAGGCTGTTGCTCTATCCAGCTGAGCTACGGAACCGTTTTGCGGCTGCAAAGTTAAGCCTTTTCTGCAAATGACAATGCGTTGCAAGGTGCCTTTTTCAGATTTTTATCTTCAGCACCCTGCCGCTGTATGCAGGAATGGTGATGGATGTCGCATTCTGCGAAGTCAGACTGATGGTCAGCATGGTGTCCGCCAGCAGGTCGTGTGCCTCGATGCTTTCCATCTCTGGGATGCCGAGACATTGGAACAGATGTACTGGCATGTTGATGGCAACATCGGCATCGGTGGAATCGAAGTTTACCGCCACAAGCAGCAGGTCATGTCCGCTCTTACGAACGAAGGCATACTGTCGGTGCTCGTTGAAGCGCCATCCATTGATATTGGCATAGGTGAGGTCGAACTGCTGTCCGTCGCTGATGGCAGGTTCCGATGTTGCGATGTTCAGTATCTTACGGTATTGTGCGTAGATGTTCTGCTCGTCGGGCGTTAGCTGACTGCCATCGGCAGCACCGTCGTTATACCAACGTCGGACAGTGGGCACGCTCCAGTAGTCGAATATCGTGGTGCGTCCGTCGCGTCCGCTGAAGCCTTCGCTGTCCATTCCCCTCTCGCCGAACTCCTGTCCGAAGTATATCATCATGGGATTGGCATTGAGCAGTGCCGAGACTATGAGTGCAGGTATTGCCTTCTGAGGATTGCCGCCAAGGAAGTCGGATGCGATGCGCTGTTCGTCGTGGTTCTCGAGGAAGTTGAGCATGTGCAGCGCAATGTCGTCGACGCTCTGGCGTGACGAAGATATGTCGGTAGCCGAGCGACGGCAACAGATGATGTCCTTCAGCGTGTCGTACAGACCGACCTTGTCGTAGAGGTAGTCGAAGTGTCCGCGGCCGATGTAGTCGCGGTAGAGTGCAGGGTTGTAGACCTCGCCAATGAACACAATGTCGGGATGCTTCGCCTTCAGGCGGCTGACAGCCCAGTCCCAAAACTCCACAGGCACCATCTCTGCCATGTCGCAACGGAAGCCATCGACACCCTGTGATGCCCAGAACAGCAGTATGTCGAGCATCTTGTGCCATGTGTCGGGCACAGGAGTGAAGTGACACGTATGACCTCCCTGATAGTCTACACCATAGTTAAGCTTCACCGTCTCGTACCAGTCGTTACGGTCGGGATAGGCATCGAAATGGTCGTTGCCAGTTGCCTTGGCAGGACATTCGATGTATGGCCCTTCGGCAGTGCCTTGCATGTCGAACCTGCACTGAAGGGCGGTACGGGGGATGTAGTAGAAGTTATTGCGTGGTGAGAACGACACCGTGTTGTCGTCGTCCTGTCCCAGCTGTGCCGTCCCTTGAGGCTGTGCGTCGGAATGATACTGGCGCGCCACGTGGTTGGGCACGAAGTCCATTATCACCTTCAGTCCGGCAGCATGCGTGCGGCGGATGAGCTGCAGATATTCGTCCATGCGGCGCCGGACGTCGGTTGCCAGGTCGGGGTCTACGTCGTAGTAGTCCTTAATGGCATAGGGTGACCCTGCCCTGCCCTTCACCACTGCAGGATGATCTGGGCGGATGCCGAAGCTGCTGTAGTCGGTCTGCGTGGCATGCTCAATTATTCCGGTGTACCACACGTGGGTTGCACCAAGGTCCTTGATGCGCTGGAGTACGTGCGGGGTGAAGTCGTTCATCTTGCCGCAACCGTTCGTGCTGATGTCGCCATTGGTGACACAGCAGGCATTGGTGTTGCCGAACAGACGCGGCAAGACCTGATATATAACTATCTTCATAACAGATGGTAGAATTTATACTCCAGCAGCGTCTCATTGGCCTTCTTGTAGCCCGCCATGAATATCTCCTGTGCCTTCTCAAGCTCTGTGTTGCCGTAGGAAGACAGGTTGGTGGGCTCTATGAGTATGTCGGCGAGGTCGCGCTCTGCCAGAGTGTTGGAATTCGACATGAAGTGATACGAGCGTTCGGCAATGTTTATCAGGTTCAGCTTGTACTTTGGTGCCAGCAGCGGACTGACGTTGACAGCCACCACTCGGCGGCATGTCTTACGCAGTGTGGACACCGGCAGATTCATCAGCACGCCGCCATCGACGTAGTTGGTGCCGTTTATCGACATGGGCTTGAACAGTATGGGCATGCTGCACGATGCCACCACACGCTCGGCAATGGCACCCTTGGTGAAGTGCACAGAGTGTCCGTGGTCGAGGTCTGTCGCCGTGACTATCATGGGGAGCGACAGTTCCTCGAGGCGTTTCACCTTGAGGTGTGTGTTGAGAAAGTCCTTCAGCTCGTTGAGGTCGAAGAACCCTGCCCGTGGTATGGTGGGCTTGGTAAAGTCGAGGAACTTCAGACCCTTGAAGAAGTCGAGCACACTATACGGCTCGTTGCCGTCGGCAATGAGCACCCCCACGAGAGCTCCTGCACTGACGCCCGAGATGATGTTGGGACGGATGTCATGCTCTATGAGCGACTGGACGGCACCAAGATGGGCGAATCCGCGAATGAATCCGCCGCTGAGCGCAAAGCCCGTGTCGTATTTAATCTTTACAGCCATGCTCTGTGACTTCTATGCGCGGCAAAAGTACGCAAAATGCGGAGAAATAATGGAAATTGTTTCTACCTTTGCGAGTTCAAAAACACGTAATCTATAAATATTGGCGATATGAACATATCTTATAATTGGTTGAAGGAGTACGTAGACTTCGACCTCGGCCCTCAGGAGCTTGCCGACGCACTGACATCCATAGGTCTGGAAGTGGGCGGCGTGGAGGAAGTCCAAACCATAAAAGGCGGATTGGAAGGACTGGTCATCGGCGAAGTGATGACGTGTGAGCCCCACCCCAACTCCGACCACATGCACATCACCACCGTTAACCTCGGTCAGGGAGACCCCGTGCAGATTGTCTGCGGAGCACCCAATGTGGCTGCCGGACAGAAGGTCATCGTTGCCACCATCGGCACAAAGCTCTATGACGGCGACGACTGCATCACCATCAAGAGGAGCAAGCTGCGTGGCTACGAGTCGTGCGGCATGATCTGCGCAGAGGACGAGATTGGCATCGGCACCGACCATGCGGGCATCATCGTGCTGCCCGACGACGTCGTCGTGGGTACACCAGCCAAAGACTACTACAACATAAAGAGCGACTACGTGCTCGAGGTCGACATCACGCCCAACCGTGCTGATGCCTGCTCGCACTACGGAGTGGCACGCGACCTGTATGCTTACCTTGTACAGCGCGGCGTGAAGACGCAGCTCCACCGCCCGTCAGTAGACGCTTTCAAGATTGACAACAACGATCTCGACATCGACATCACCATAGAGAACGCCGAGGCATGCCCGCGCTACGCAGGCATCACCGTCAAGGGCATCACCGTGAAGGAGAGCCCACAGTGGCTGCAGGACAAGCTCCGCACCATCGGTCAGCGTCCTATCAACAACATCGTCGACATCACGAACTACATACTCTTTGCCTACGGACACCCCATGCACTGCTTCGATGCAGACAAGATAAAGGGCAAGCACGTCATCGTGAAGACCATGCCCGAAGGCACCAAGTTCGTCACGCTCGACGGCGTTGAGCGCAAGCTGAGCGACCGCGACCTCATGATCTGCAACAGCGAGGAGCCTATGTGCATAGGTGGTGTGTTCGGCGGTCTGGAATCGGGAACGACAGAGAGCACCACTAACGTGTTCCTCGAGAGTGCCTACTTCCACCCTACATGGATTCGCAAGACGGCACGCCGTCATGGTCTGAGCACCGATGCATCGTTCCGCTATGAGCGCGGCATCGACCCCAACAACACCATATATATATTGAAGCTGGCAGCAATGATGGTCAAGGAGCTGGCTGGTGGCACCATCTCGTCAGAGATAAAGAACGTGTCGACCAAGGAGTTCCCGCCGTTCCGCGTGGAGCTGGCATACGACAAGGTGAACACCCTGATTGGCAAGACCATTCCTGCCGAGACGGTGAAGAGCATCGTCAGCAGTCTGGAGATGAACATCGTCAACGAATCGGCAGAAGGACTTACGCTCGACGTGCCACAGTATCGTGTCGACGTGCAGCGCGACTGCGATGTCATTGAGGACATACTGCGCATCTATGGCTACAACAACGTAGAGATACCCACAACACTCCAGTCGAGCCTCACCCACCCGGGCGAAACCGACCGCAGCAACAAGCTGCAGAACGTTGTGGCAGAGCAACTGGTAGGTGCCGGATTCAACGAGATAATGAACAACTCACTGACCAAGTCGGCCTACTACGACGGTCTGGTGGCATATCCTGTTGCCAATGCCGTGAAGCTCCTCAACCCTCTGAGCAACGACCTTAACGTCATGCGCGAGACGCTGCTCTTCGGTGGACTGGAGAGCATAGCACGCAATGCCAACCACAAGAACCCCGACCTCAAACTGTTTGAGTTTGGCAACTGCTACTTCTACTCAGCCGACCGGCAGGATGCCGACAAGCCATTGGCAGCATACACGGAGAACTATCACCTCGGTCTGTGGCTGACTGGCAACAACGTGCGCAACTCATGGGCACACCCCGATGAGACTAACAACGTCTTCATGCTCGAAGCTCACGTCCGCAACATCTTCGCACGCCTCGGACTGCGTCTGCGCGACCTGTCGGTGCAGAAGTTCAATACCGACATCTTCGCAACTGCCGTCTCAGTGAAGAGCGGCACAGGCAAGCTGCTGGCTGTCTATGGCATCGTGACACGCAAGCTGCTGAAGGACTTCGACATCAGCAGCGAGGTTGTCTATGCAGATATCAACTGGAGCGAGCTGATGAAGGCTACACGCAGCAACAGCGTCAGCTTCAAGGAGATTGCCAAGTTCCCGGCTGTGAAGCGCGACCTGGCACTGCTCCTCGACAAGGACGTGAAGTTTGCCGACATAGAGAAGATTGCCTACGACACCGACCGCAAGCTGATGAAGAACGTCGAACTGTTCGACGTCTACGAAGGCAAGAACCTCGACGCAGGCAAGAAGTCGTATGCGGTGAAGTTCACAATTCAGGACGAGAAGCAGACACTCAACGACAAGGTCATCGACAAGCTCATGCAGAAGCTCGTCAAGAACCTGCAGGACAAGTTGGGCGCAAAGCTGAGATGAGCCGTGCAGCCGCAACAATCAATGAATGAAAACAAAAGAACAACAATAAACAGAACAATTAAAAAAACAACAAGAACCAATGGGAAGAGCGTTTGAATACAGAAAAGCGACTAAGTTGAAGAGATGGGGACACATGGCCAAGACATTCACCCGCCTTGGCAAGCAGATTGCCATAGCTGTGAAGGCTGGCGGTCCGGAACCCGAGAACAATCCCACACTGCGTTCTGTCATTGCCGTGTGCAAGCGCGAGAACATGCCTAAGGACAACATCGAGCGTGCCATCAAGAATGCGGCACAGGGCAAGGATCAGAGCGACTACAAGAGCATGACCTACGAAGGCTACGGCCCTCACGGAATAGCAGTGTTCGTCGATACGCTGACCGATAACCCCACACGCACCGTTGCCGACGTACGTTCGGTGTTCAACAAGTTCAGTGGCACGCTCGGCACCATGGGCTCACTGGCATTCCTGTTCGACCACAAGGCTGTGTTCACATTCAAGAAGAAGGACGGTCTGGATATGGACGACTTCATCCTCGACATGATCGACTACGGTGTCGACGAGGACTACGACATCGACGATGAGGAAGGCACCATCACCATCTACGGTGACCCGAAGAGCTACTCAGCCATACAGAAGCACCTCGAGGAGCAGGGCTTCGAGGATGTCGGCGGTGAGTTCACCTATATCCCCAACGACCAGAAGGACGTCACACCCGAGCAGCGTGAGACCATCAACAAGATGATTGAGAAGCTCGAGGAGTTCGACGACGTTCAGAACGTCTTCACAAACATGAAACCCGACGAGGACGAGGCAGCAGAGTAAGCCCTCGGCTCTCACGGAGCAACAACAACAAAGTCCGGCGCGACCCACACCTTATTATATATATAGGTGTCTCGGTCGCGCCGGACTCTTTATTTGCGTCTTACGCAAGAGAGCCGTCAGTCGTCGCCCCAGGCTTCCAGCTTGTCGGCTATCTCAGGCATCTGGCTGCGGTGGAACTCAGGATCGCGTCCCTCCTTCTTCTGCCGTGTATAGTCCGTCACCAAGTAGCGCACCTTCGGGAACAGCAGCACGATGGCAGTCAGGTTGCACATCGTCAGCAATGCCATGAACAGATCCGAGAGGCTCCATGCCATCTCGAGCGACATCACCGAACCAAAGAACACGCATCCGCACGAGAACAGCTTGTAGACGAACATCACGGTCTTGTTCTTCGTGAAGTAGACCAGGTTGGTCTCGCCGTAGTAGCAATTGGCGATGATGGTGCTATAGGCAAAGAGCCAGATTATGATGGCAATGAACGGTGTGCCTATCGAGCCAATCTCGTGGCTCAGGGCGGCTTGCGTCAGCTGTATGCCGTTGCTTGCCGTGTAGTCCACGCCACTGCACAGGATGATGAATGCCGTGCACGAGCACACCACCAGCGTGTCGGTGAACACGCCCAATGCCTGCACCAGGCCCTGCTTCACCGGATGGCTCACCGTGGCTGTTGCCGCAGCATTCGGGGCGGAGCCTTCGCCCGCCTCGTTGCTGAAGAGTCCTCGCTTCACACCCATCATGACTATGGTGCCCAGCGCACCGCCGGCAAACTGTCCTACGCCGAACGCATTCTCGAAGATCATGACAAACACACGTGGCAACACCGTGATGTTGGCAATCACCACGCCGACAGCCACAATCAGATAGACCACAGCCATCAGCGGCACCACTACTCCACTGACCTTGGCAATGCGGTGTATGCCTCCGAACACCACCACTATAGACAGTGCCGTCACGATGATGCCCATCCACGTCGTGGAGATGCCGAAGGCTTCCTCCCATGCCAGGGCTATGGAGTTGCCCTGTATGCAGTTGTAGGCACAACCGAATGTGAGTATTATCAGCACGCTGAACAGCACGCCCATCCAACTCTTGCCCAGACCGTACTTCATGTAGTACGCCGGACCGCCGAAGAACGACTTCTCGCCCTTGCGCTTATAGAGCTGTGCCAGCGTTGACTCCACGAATGCCGATGCCGAGACCAGAAGTGCCATTGCCCACATCCAGAACACCGACCCCGGACCGCCTACGCTGATGGCTGTTGCCACACCTGCCAGGTTGCCCGTGCCGATGCGCGATGCCAGTGCCACGATGAAGGCCTGGAACGACGAGATGTGGTGCTTTCCGTCCTGTTGCTTGGACTTGCCCGACTTGAACATCAGGCGAATCATCTCTCCGAACATGCGGAACTGCACGAAGCCCGTCCGCACCGTGAAGTACGCTGCAACGCCTATCACCACCACAAGCACAATGTACGTCCACAGGAACTCCTGTACACCGTTGATTGCACTGTTCAGCATATCCACAAACGATTGTGTCTCTTCTATCATAACAATATATAAGTGTGTGTGTCAGTCTTTTTACCTCTTATGCTCTCTCTCTGCGCTATCCTCTCTCTCTTATCTCAACACGTCGTTGTGCAGCGAATCCTTGTCGTGCTTCTCTTCGGGCACGAGGTAGCGGTCGCCACTCACCTTCACCATCTGCTCCAGGAATTCCTGCGAGATTGGATAGTCTGTAGAGCGTCCGCGAACCACCTTGCCGTTCTCCGACGGACGTACCTTGAAGTCGTTATACTTCACGATGAGCAGTTGTGCCAGCTGCATCCAGCGGTCCATCATCTGCTGCGAAGCACGTATGCTGTAGTCGTTGAGCATCTTCACCGTTCCTTCCTTGTCGCCGCCGTCATATTTAGCCTTGGCAAGAGCTTCCACGACGCTCTGGTCATTGTGGAACTGGTTCTCCAGCTCGCTCTGCGCCTCGCGCAGGTCGCCAATCATAAGGTTATAGCGTGGGTAGATCATGTTTGCCACCCAGTTCTGCATCCAGAATGCCGACTTGAACGAGAAGGTCTGTCCGTTTGCCATGCTGTCGTCGAAGCACTCAGGTGTGCGTGTCGAGCCGCAGTAGATAGGCACGTATGCCACCATGTTCGAGTCGTCGTTGCCAAACCACAGCACGCCGCCAATCTCGTTGGGCAGGAAGCTGCGCATCTGTGCCACGAGTGTGAACATGCTCTGTACGGTACCTATAGGACGCTCCTGGAAGTACTTCTTGCCGTTGACCTCGTATGTCAGAGGCGACGGACGGTTAGGGCTTGCATACGGTCCCCAGCTGTAGTCGTTGGTCTCGTCGAGCGGTGTGCCCTCATAGTGGTCGCGCATGGCGTTCTGAATATCCTGTACCGACAGTTTCTTGGTGGGCTTGATGTAGAGCGGCATCTTCTTGTCGCTGGTGCCGAGAATGAACGGCAGGTACTCGTTCATGGCAGGGTCGCACCACTTCGTGAAGAAGCTCCACACACGTGCCTCGCAGAAGCGGCGGCCGCTGAAGTCCAGCGGGCAGTAGGCATCGCAGAAGCTGAAGTCCTTGTCGCTGCCCTTGTAGTATCCCTTCTCGCGGGCAAAGCTCACCACATCCTTGGCATACATGCAGTTCTCCTTGTCGTCGAACGGAATCTTGTCGATGCGGCTCTGGTTGGCGTGTGCACTGACGCAGTCGTCTGGGATGCGTATAGCCACCCAGATGGCACCCTTGCCACCCTTGCCCTTACCTATAATCTCCATTATCCATGCCTCGTTGGGGTCGCACACCGAGAATGTCTCGCCCTCACTGGAGTAGCCGTACTTGTCCATGAGGTCTGCCATCACGGTGATTGCCTCGCGTGCTGTCTTGGCACGCTGCAAGCCCAACTGCATCAACTGCGGATAGTTAATCAAGCCGTCGGGGTTGCGCAGCTCCGTGCGGCCGTCGAATGTGGTCTCGGTTATGGTAAGCTGAAACTCATTCATGTTGTTCACCACGTTGAACGTGTGTGCCACCTGCGGAATGGAGTCCGGCACAGCACCTGGGCGTCCCCACATCCTCAGAGCCATCATCGTGCCTGGCTTGTAGTCGGCAGCCGGAGTGATGTCGAGACCGCTGTAGCCGCCGTAGCCGTCGCAGCTATATGTACAAATGACAGAACCGTCTGTCGAAGCCTTCTTGCCAACGATGATGTTGGTGCAGGGGCTTGCCGTCAGGCAAGCCATGCCGATGGCCAACGCCGAAATAAATAACCTTTTCATCTATGTTTTTGAGTTTAAACGTACATTTAGTCGTTAATTTTCGCCAAAAGTACAACAAAAAGATTACCGTTACAACACTCTCCCTACTTTTTTGAACAGACGCGACCTGGTGCCTACGGTGCCGGCATACTAACGTGTTGCGTGCTGCGTTAAGCGTGAAGCGTGATTTCTGCTGCACTACAGTCACAGGACATGGATTTTGATAGGACGTGGTGCCTCGGAGAGGTACACTAACGAGTAAAGCCCAGCCTAAGCGCAGCGCAGACTGGGGTATAGAGCACACTCCTACTCGTGCCTCGGAGAGGTACACGTGCCACAGGACATGTAACCTTGGAGTGCACGCAACACGCAACACGCTTCACGCTTAACGCTACACGTTTATAACGCTTCACATGCCGCAGGCACACTGGTACTTACATGAAGGACATGGAAATATTCCTACGGCTTTTCTACTGACCAGCAATATTCTGTAGAGTAACCAAACATTTTCTTGTTTTATTGTTCCGGATATTACTGTTTCGTGTGTTTATATACACCTCCTTCTACTGTTGGGTGACGGGTGTTGAGTGTTGGGTGTTCCTGCCGAGAGAGAGAAAGAGGCAAAGAAGAGAGCAGAGCAGGAGAAGGAAGAAGAAAGAATTACGGCAGAAGCTGCACCGAAGAGCGAAGCGGAGCAAGAGAGTCCAACGGACAATGCTGAAGAGAATGTTCCGCAGGAAGAAACGACGCAATCTGAAAAGTCTGCTGATGAATCGGAGCAGAAGCCACAAGGTGAGACCGAGCAGGAAGAGGAGCAAATTGAGAACAAGTCTGAATCTGCCGACAGTGGAAGAGGAACTGAAGGAGTTTCTGAGCAAGCAGTAGAACCAAAGCCCATCGGCAAGGGCGTATTTGGAAACATCTACGACCAGTTCAAGGGAAAGGCAAAGGAAGCCATAGCGTTTTTGCGCAAACTAAAGAGCGG
>CAYXLA010000071.1:0-10817 GCA_964465765.1 uncultured Bacteroidaceae bacterium
AACTCATGTCGTCTCACATCGTTCGATGTGAGCATTCACAACGTTCGATGTGAGCATTCATCACGTTCGATGTGAGCGTTCACAACGAACGATGTGAGACGACTTTGGTTATCTTCTTGCACGACTTAAGTTATATGCTCGCATGACTATAGCTACTATCTATCAACAACATGACAGACCAAGACCGCCTCGAGGCACCACTATATGATGCCTATACAGCAGCACATGCCCCACTAAACGTCTATTGAGACACGAAAACGAATCAATAGAATAAAGGTGGTAATAAGGTCTATATGGCTCTCTTGTCCCTTAGCGCGTGTACCTCTCCGAGGCACATACTGGGTGCATCCAATACCCCAGACTGCGGTCACTGCGTTCCCTTAGTCTGGGGTTACTAATTAGTGTACCTCTTCGAGGCACCACAGCAGGATTGGACATGTGTAGGAGATGCAGGCACGGACACGTGCTTCTCTGTCGTATAGCTGTACGTTTATGAGACAAGACTTATCACAAGCATAATTGAACACCAGTAGGGTATATGCAGGCTATGATATGCGCCTCACTGTCACGCAACTTTACGTTGATAGGACGAGGCAAATAAGACAAGCATGATTGGACATCTGTAGGATATCTGATATGGTGAATGTGCTTACGCTATAGGATGTGGTGCCTCGAAGAGGTACACTTAAGAGTAACCCCAGTCTAAGCGCAGCGCAGACTGGGGATAGAAGTGATACCACTCACCTGTGCCTCGAAGAGGTACACGTGCCACAGGACATGAGATTATGCTGGATTAAGTCCACTAACCCCACTAATTTTCTGAGCCATGAAGACCGACACATTTGTAGATGTTCATCCTCGGAGTGCGCGGCACACCAGCCATGGGATGGCGGTTATGTATATAGAAAGGTATCCTTGACGAGGTTTGCCAAGGTGCGTTCAAGGGCGTGTCTGTCCGTGTCCGCTGATTAGCCATTTGTAGGTCGTGAGCTCTTCCAGCCCCATAGGACCGCGTGCACCGAGCTTTTGTGTGGATATACCAATCTCGGCACCAAGTCCAAACTGTCCACCATCAGTAAAACTTGTAGGCACATTGACGTAGACGCAGGCAGCATCGACCATTGCCTGGAACTTGGCAGCACGGTCAGCATCTTCGGTCACAATGCTCTCGCTATGCCCGCTGCCGTAGGTGGATATGTGTTCAAGGGCTTCATCGAGGCTATCGACAGTCTTTACGGCAGCCTGCAAACTCAACCATTCGGTGTGATAGAGTTCAGGACTTTGAAGAGGTATAAGGTTGTCTGCAGGATACTGTCCGCTCAAGGCAGAGAACGAACGTGCATCGGCATGTAGCTTCACACCCTTGGCTGCCAACAGACTGCATAACTCGGGCAGGTCAGTGAGCCTTGACGAGTGGACTATCAGTGTGTCGAGCGTGTTGCAGACGCTTGGACGGCGTGTCTTGGCATTACCAACTATGAGTTTGCCAATGGCAAGGTCGCCGTATTCATCGAAATAACAGTGCACAACACCTGCTCCAGTCTCTATGACAGGCACCTTGGCGGTGTCGCGGACAAAGTCTATCAGCTTCTTGCCACCGCGTGGGATGCACAGGTCAATATATTCTGTAGCTGTGAGCATCTCGGCTGTAGCCTCATGGGTAGCAGGAAGAAGGACTACAACATCAGGGTTGACTCCTGCCGACTTCAAGACTTCGCGAATCAGGTCGACTGCCGAACGGCACGAGCATACAGCATCCTTGCCACACTTCAGCACACATGCGTTGCCACTCTTGAGACAAAGGGAGAACACATCGTAGGTGACGTTAGGACGTGCCTCATAGACTACGCCAATAACGCCAAACGGCACACTGACACGTTGCAGGTCGAGTCCGTTGTCAAGGTGTGTATGTTTAAGCACCCTTCCCAATGGTGACGGTAGCGTTGCCACATGCCTCATGGCATCGGCAATCTCGCGCAGACGAGCCTCGGTCAGTTGCAGACGGTCGTACATGGGACTGCTACTGTCCATCCTGCTCAAGTCTTCCGCATTGGCGGCAAGCAGTTGGGGAATGTTCCCGTCTATAGCATCTGCTACACGCAGTAGCAGAGAGTTACGCATCTCGTCCGTCATCAGTGCAAGCGTCTTGCCTGCATTCTTGACGGCTGCAAATGTGTCTGTAAGATTTGTCATAGTTGTATCTACTCCATGCACAGGTAGTCATAATGAATCAGAGGACGCAATCCATGTACTCCGATGTTCTTCCGAGCCTCTTCTGCCGCATAACTGCTACGTCCGACAGCAATCACGTCGCCGGAAGCATTCAGCACGCTTATGATGTCACCCTCTTCAAAGTCACCATCGACCGATGTCACTCCTACTAGCAACAGGCTTGCAGCCTTCGGGCTGCGCAGTGTCTGCTCTGCCTTGGCATTGATGCTGACACTTCCCTTAGCGAAGCCATCGCTATGGGCAATCCATTTCTTGACGGGTGACTGTGCAGTCTGACTCGGCCGGAACTCCGTGTGGACAGTGCTCTCCGGACATTCTGCCAGCTTGATGAGTATGTCGTCGACACATCCGTTGGCTATGATGACACGTATGCCTTCATCGGCAGCCTTGTTGGCTATGCGCGCTTTGGTCATCATTCCACCACGACCAAAGCCACTCTTCGTCTCTTGTATATAGCCCTCAAGATTGCGACGATTGTCGACAACAGGCAACACCTTGCTGTCTGGATTACTGGGGTCACCGTCGTAGATGCCGTCGACATTGGTTAGTATAATCAGGTCCGAGCACCCCATCATCGACGCCATCAGTCCTGAAAGTTCGTCGTTATCGGTGAACATCAGTTCGGTGACACTGACGGTATCGTTCTCATTCACGATGGGAAGCACGCCATTGTCGAGCATCACACTGATGCATGCACGCTGGTTGAGATATTCCTCGCGAGTGGCAAAGCTCTCCTTCATGGTCAGAACTTGTCCCACGTGTATGCCATGCTCACGAAACAGGTTATAGTACAGGCCAATGAGCTTTACCTGTCCCATTGCCGAGAACAGCTGACGTTGTTCTACGCTGCTTAGTCTACGGTCTACCGACAGTTCACCGCGACCACAAGCCACTGCACCCGATGACACAAGGATTACCTCATAGCCATGTTGCCGCAGCCATGCCACCTGATCGACGATGGCAGACAGCCGCGTGACATCAACCTTTCCATCGGCACGTGTCAGTACGTTGCTTCCTATCTTGACAGCTATTCTCTTCACAGGATATGTCTTTTCAGTGTTTCCCTACATTCCAGCCTTCAGTCCGCGAATGACAGCAGACGTGAAGCCGGCATGCTCCATCTCGTTAAGTCCCTTTATGGTGAGTCCGCCAGGGGTTGTGACCTTATCGATCTCTGCCTCCGGATGATTGCCATTGGTCTGAAGAAGGTCTACGGCTCCCTTGACAGTCTGTAGCACTATGTCTCTTGCTACGTCTGCCTTGAAGCCTAACTCCACACCACCTTCCGAGGCAGCACGTACATAGCGCATGGCATAGGCTATTCCGCAGCTTGCCAATGCTGTTCCGGCAGAGAGATGAGCCTCATCGGTTATGCAGGTCTGCCCTACGCTCCGCAGTATGTTGTCCAGTTGGCGTGTCTGCTCTTCGGTAGCTGATGCCGGTACGATGAATGTCATTGATGCACGCACGGCTACGGCGATGTTGGGGATAACGACAAACAGTGCCGCAGGCTGCGCTCCGTCTTTGTCGAGCCACAGCTTCAGCTGTTCCGACTTGACGGATGCTGCCATACATATCACTGCCTGACGGCTATAGTCGAGCACATCTTTTATCTCCTCCACAACATGCTGCACGAGCCATGGCTTCACAACAATTGCCACATAGTCGGCACCTGCAACGGCTGCGCGATTGTCTGTGGTCGTGTTTGCACCAAGAGCCTCGAACTTCTTCAGCTTATCCGTATGCGGATTGGACACGGTTATGTCCGCAGGCTTGAAGAAACTGTTTGCTGCGAGCAAGCCTTCGGCAAAGGCTCCACCCATGGCTCCGGCACCGATGATTGCTATCTTCATCCTATATATAAATAAGGTGTACCGTATATGGTGGGTTCTATAAATTGGCTTTGTCAGATTGCGAGGCTATTTTCGAGGACAATTTGTCTGAGAGCAAAGGAGTATAGCGGGCTATACGACTGAGCGAACAGACGAATTGGACCGAAAAGAGACCGCAAGATGACAAAACGTAACTCACGTTTACTTATTGATTAATTTATTACGGTGGGAATTTATAGAACCCACCATATATTAATAAGGTGTACCCGACGGGGCATTACTCTTCGGATGCGAACATAGGATCCCATGCCGGCAGCTTTGTAGGTGTCTGCTTGAAGAGCTCCTGTGTCTTTGCAGGGACGTACTTGGTCTCGACGACGAGGCGGAACATATATTCGTTGAACCACTCGTCGGTCATTATCATGTAGCCCTTATAGCCGCGGTCGGCACCCCAACTATTCTCGACCATCCACTTTGTTGTCTTGCCATCCTTGTCGAGGTCGACAGCTGTCAGCGTCATAGCATGCGACGAACCGCTGGCATGTGTCTGAATGCGCTGCTTCTTGTCCATGCCGAAGGTGACACCCAGCAACGAACCGTAGTCGTAGTTATTGACGTCGAGCAGTCCACGCTTAGAATCCTGGAACTTACCTACATCGCAGCTGAAGTACATCATGGTGTTGTCACGCAGTGAAGCAATGGCAATCTCCTTGATCTCTTCGATAGGCAGGTTCAGATATACCCAGTTCTGTCCGTCATAGGTGTGGCGGTCGTAGTCGATCTCGTAAGTCTTGTAGTATTCGCGTGTAGGGTCGTTCATCAGCATGACGTAGTTTGTCAGCAGAGTCTTGTCACCATACTTCTCGAGGAATGTCTGCGGTGTGTGATGCTCTGTTTCAACGGGATTGCCATCGGCATCACGGCGGATAAAGTCAAACTCTTTAGGCGGAACACCAAGGTTAAGCACCAGCATGCGATAGACTGTGCCGAGCATCTCGGTCTTGTTCTTCTCAAGGTCTGCCTTCTTTGTGCCCTTGGCTGCGGCATCGCGAAGCTCCAAGCCCCACTCCTTAAGCTTCAGTGAGATGAGACGTGCCATCTGTGATGTGTGATTGCTGCTATAGGTCTCGGGCATTGCCTCCTTAGGTACAAGGCCGTATTTCATAACCAGGTCAGCCACGCCACAGAACGTACCGCCATCACTCAGAGGATGTGAGAACAGCCAGTCAACAAACTGGTCGTCCATAGGTTTGTCGCTTGTGTCTATCACTCCCTGCAGGAAGAGGTTTGACTTCTCCAGCTGATCCCAGAAGAAGGTGTATACCTGTGAGTACTCGAACTCGGGCAGATTATATTTGGCAATTGCCTTGGAACGCATGACGTTAAGTCCGGTGAACAGCCAGCAGCGGCCCGACGAAGCCTGGTTGGTGATGCCTTTTGACTTGACACGTATGGAGAAGTGCGTGTCCATGGCTTTCTGATTTTCCTGATTCAGAGCCAACGTGTTGATGTCGTTGTTGCCAATGGCATTGCGGAGAGCCTTGTCTGCAGCTGTGCCCTGGTAGCTCTTTTCTATTTGTTGCAGCATGCTGTTGCTGATGCTGCCGTTTGTCTGTGCCTGTACAGCGCAGGCTGATGCGGCGACAATCATTGTCATCAATAAATTCTTTTTCATTATTCCTGTGGTGCTTGTATTAGATGTTTCACTAAGAACGGAGGTCTGTCTTTGTCATAAGACAGAAGCCTGCATCACACGCCATTCCGGCTGTCGTGGTGCAGGCTTCATTATAAACCTAAAATATAATGGAACGGGCAGTGCCCCTATCCTTTACTTTACATCATCTCTCTGGATGTATGCCAGCACGTCGCCCTTCTCTACCGTTGCGCCCTGGTCTGCGCAAAGCTCAACGATCTTTCCGTTGAAGTTCGACTTTATCTCGTCTGTGCCCCAATGGGTAGATATGAAGCAGAAGTGCTCGCCTTCCTTGAAGTTCTTGCCTACGGCAGGAGCTATTGACTTGCTTGTCATGTCTATCTCCCACATCAGCTGGCCAGACTCTGAAGCTACGATAGGTTCTGCCTTTGCACGCTTCAGCTTCTTGATGTCTTCAACGTCGAAGCCCTGCTTTGCCATCGATGCATCCTTAGCCTTCTGAAGGTCTGCCTCGAAGCGCTGCTTAGCAACACCGCTCTTGTAGTCACGATACTGTGTCTCGTGCATAGCGAACTCAAAGAGCTCTTCATCGTCGGGACCGGTCTCCCAGCCATTCTTCTTCATTTCCTCACGATACTGGTCGAGGCAGTCAGGATAGAGTGACTGTGGATCGCCTGTGAAGAACTCCAGACCCTGCTCCTTTGCCAATTCCTTGATTTCGGGAGCAACTTCGCCTGGCAGGTTACCGCTCTTACCAAGAATCATACCCCAGATGCTCTTGTCGCTCATCAGGCTGAAGCGAGGCTTACCCTGTGCATCTGCCATGATGTTCATCAGTGCTATATTCTTGACATACTGGCTGAACGGTGTTACCAATGGAGGATAACCAACCTTAGGCCATACGTATTCTACTTCGTCGAACAGACGTACCACGAGGTCATCAAGACTAACCTCAGGCTTGCCCTGTGCCTTAAGCATCATGTTGATACCGCTATGAACGCCCTTCAGGTCGGCCATCATTGATCCCATCATACCTCCAGGCAGACCGCACTTAAGCAGCAGTGAAGACATGAGCTTGTTTGAAGGATCCATGAAGTAGCCCAAGAAGTCGTCGATGAACTCCTGTGTAAGAGCACGAGCCTGCATGTAAGCCTTCATGTTGATGTCCTTTACGAGGAAGCCGGCATCCTTCAGCATTGCCTGTACAGAGATAACATCCGGATGAACCTTACCCCACGACAGCGGCTCGATAGCTACATCGAGAACATCGGCACCAGCCTCAGCAACCTCAAGCATAGAAGCCATCGACAGACCAGGACCTGTATGTCCGTGATACTGGATGACAATCTCAGGATGACGCTCCTTGATGTTCTTTGTCAGCTGACCCAGCGACCATGGACGGCCGATACCAGCCATATCCTTCAAGCAGATTTCCTGTGCGCCAGCCTCAATCAGCTCGTCTGCCAACTTTGTGTAGTACTCAACGGTGTGAACCGGAGAATATGTGATGCACAATGTTGCCTGCGGAGTCATGCCGCCTTCGATGGCATATTTGATTGATGGTATGATGTTGTTCTTGTCGTTCAGTCCGCAGAAGATTCGGGTAATGTCTACA
The DNA here is from genome assembly GCA_964465765.1 of uncultured Bacteroidaceae bacterium. Lineage (GTDB taxonomy): Bacteria > Bacteroidota > Bacteroidia > Bacteroidales > Bacteroidaceae > Bacteroides. The sequence goes on from CAYXLA010000071.1 coordinate 7,334, forward strand.
CCCTGAGCGTGCTTAACCTTATACATCAACTTACGCAAGTCGATAGGGCACGGGAACATGCGCAGTGCATTGAGACCACGATCGAGCATGTGGGTCTTGATACCAACCTCATTGAACGGCTTCGTGAATGCACGGACAGCCTTATTAGGGTTCTCGCCATACATCAGGTTCACCTGTTCGAAGGCTCCACCATTGGTTTCAACACGGTCAAAGCAACCCATGTCGATGATTACCGGAGCTATGCGCACCAGCTGGTCAACACGTGGCTGATACTTACCAGAAGACTGGAACATGTCACGGTAAACGAGACTGAATTTGATTTCTTTCTTCATAATAATTCAATAAACTGTTTTTTAATTCCCTACGTCTACAATCAGACGCAAAGATAACAATTTGGTTTAAAATCAAAACACCCCACTGCCTACTTTTATTTCATTTTATTTTTTCGACGACAATGCAATATATATAAGGAGTACGGCAAGCGTCACAATCTCACTAAGCGGTTCGGCAAGCCAGAGTCCATTTATGCCTATGAAATGAGGCAGCAAGATGAAGCATGGTATGACGAAGATGCAACCACGCAACAGCATGAAGACAGTGGCAGGACGGAACCTCTCGAGACTCTGAAGATAGCCTATGAGTACGACGTTGAGCGTGAACGGCAAGCTCGTCAACAGGAACAGCGGTACTCCCGATGCACCGATGGCGTTTGCCGGTGATGCTGTATCGATGAACATGCTGACTACTGCGGGTGCGAACTCAAAGCCGAAGACCGACATGAGTAGGCCCAAGAAGCATGCCAAGCCCGCAGATATGTGCAGCGTCTGACGTACACGGTCCGTCTTTCCAAGTCCACTGTTGTAGCTGATTATAGGCATTGCCGACTGTGCAATGGCATTGCCAAACATAAAGATCATCGGGAACAGGTAGCATGCCACACTGAAGGCAGCCACACCATCTTCGTGCAGCCACGACATGAACATGTAATTGCCGGTTACCATCATGCAGCAGATGGCGGTCTCGGCAATGAACGAAGGGAAGCCAAGACGAAGCATGTAGCCACTGTTGCGTACGGTCAGACGTATGGCTGTCTTGGAGAACTTCGGCTTATAGAGTTGCAGGCTGACACTGCGACGAAACATGTACCATGCCACCATCAATGAGCCTGCAAATGTGGCTAATGATGTGGCAGCAGCAGCACCGAAGACTCCCATCTGCAGTGGGAAGACAAACAGCCAGTCGAGTACGATGTTCAAAAGAGCTGCCGTGACGTTTACAGTCATGGCATAGTTGGGCGAGCCGTCGAGACGTATCACGAACAAGCCGACCATGTTTATCACCATGAACAGTAGGCATGGACTGACGCCGATGATGTATTCATGGACCAATGGATACAATTGTTCACTTCCACCAAACAGGTCTGATGTCTGATGCGGGAACACATTGATAGCGGCAACGACAATCGCCATGAACAACAAGCCTACGGTGAAAGCCTGCGTGACGTTGATGTTTGCTGCCTTACGATTGCCATGACTGAGATGCACGGCAGCGACTATACTGACGCCACTACCGAACATCAGTGCTATGCCAGCGGCTATCTGAAACAGCGGAGCTACGATGTTGACAGCTGCGAGTGCATCACTGCCGACACCACGTCCGACGAATATGCCATCGGCAACATTGAGTACAACCGACGACAGAAGTCCCAAAAGCGTAGGGAAAAACAGTTTCCTAAAAAGCCTCGGCACACGCATCTCGCCGTAGTCCAAGGCATCTCTCTGATTCTTCATAATAACTTACGTTTTTACAGGATTATTACAATTAGGCAAATTGCACCTTGTCTCTTTCGGGGCGCGAAGCTACGACTATAGATTCGAGTTGCCAAAATCTTGTGAGACTTTTATTGTTTCCTGCGAACCGCAATACTATGGATGTACGTACGTAGATAGCGCTAAGCCGTCCGTTTCAGCATGAGGAAAGCGGTGACACCATGACACAGCAGAGCAAAATCAGTAGCTTCGCTTTGCTCTGTCTTGGGCTTGCACTATCTTTGCCCGAGGAAACAGAAAAGTGCAGATATGAAAGTGACAATCGTTGCGGGCGCACGCCCCAACTTCATGAAGATAGCTCCGCTGTGCAGGGCAATGGATGTAGCCGCCAACGGAGGCAAGAACATCACATACAGACTTGTATATACAGGACCGAAGGACGACCCTGCCCTCGATGCCTCACTGTTCTCCGACCTCGCCATCAACAGGCCCGATGCCTGCCTTGGTGTGCATGCCGGCACACAGTCAGAAGTAGCTGCTGCCATCATGCTCGCCTTCGAGAAGGAACTTGATGCTCATCCTGCACAAGTAATTATCGTTGTGGACGACCTTGCATCGACCATGGCATGCTCGGTAGTGGCAAAGAAGCGCGGACTGAAGGTGGCACACGTCATCGCAGGCACACGCTCGTTCGACATGAACATGCCGCGTGAGGTCAACCGCACCATCGTTGATGCCATATCCGACTACCTCTTCACCGCAGGAATGGTGGCAAACCGCAACCTGAATCAGGAAGGCATGATACCGGAGTACATACACTATGTCGGCAACATCCTGATAGATACTATACGCAGCAACCACCGTCGCTTCGTCAAGCCAATGTGGTTCGACAGCATGGGTCTGCACAAAGGCGGATACCTGCTGCTGACTCTGAACCGCCACGACATAACAGACAACCTACCGTTGCTACGCGACATCGTGAGCACCGTAGTCAGCCACGCCGGCAACATGCCCGTAATAGCTCCGCTGCACTCATACGTACAGGATGCCCTGTCACAAACCGGAATCACGGCACCCAACCTGCACATCATGCCGACACAGAGCTATCTGCACTTCGGTTATCTGACCGAGAATGCCAAGGGCATCATAACCGACTCTGGCAACATAGCCGAAGAGGCGACATTCCTCGACGTCCCGTGCATCTCACTCAACACCTATGCCGAGCATCCTGAGACATGGCGCATCGGCACGAATGTACTCGTAGGTGAGGACACGACAGCACTTGCTTCTGCCATCGACAAGCTTATGGGCGGTGAGTGGAAGCATGCCACCCTGCCCGACCGCTGGGATGGACGCACGGCAGAACGCATTGTCCAGGTGCTGCTGAAGGACTAACGTCGGCAAGGTAGATATCAGTGGGGCTCATGGATAAAGCTCTACGGACGTAATAAATGTAGTCAAAATACTTGCAAAGAGCCCTTTGCGGTGCTATATTTGCATATCCTACAACGCGTTAGCAATCGCTTAACTTCCCTCGAGAAGACGTCTTATCTCCTCATACCAAAGCTTGCAATTATCATACCAAGCCTTGCAATATTCGTACCAAGCCTTGCAATATTCATACCAAGCCTTGGTATGAGCAACACATATAACTTCTCGAGCCAAGTCATGTAACCTCTCGGGCCAAGTCATGTAACCTCTCGGGCCAAGTCATA
>CAYXLA010000072.1:0-10748 GCA_964465765.1 uncultured Bacteroidaceae bacterium
TGCAATATTCGTACCAAGCTTTGGTATGTAAATTGCAAGGCTTGGTATGAGCAACTCTTATAGCTTCTCAGCCCAAGTCTTATAGCTTCTCAGCCCAAGTCTTATAGGTTCTCAGTTCAAGTCTTATAGCTTTTCAGTTCAAGTCTTATGATTGAAAGTGCCAACGCTTGTATATGTCGTGGCGAGATTTATTCCTATCTTTGCACGGTGGAGACAGAAGTCCAGGATGGAAGCATTTTCCAACATATTGCATGTAGTCACGCGGCACAAGTATCTCATTACTCTTGCCGTCTTTGCCGTTATCATCGGTGTCGTCGATGACAACAATCTAATCTACAGGGCACAGCTGTCGCGCAAGGAGAACAGTCTGCGCTCTGAAATTAAGAAGTATCGCTCTGAATATGAGGAGAACACGCGCCGTCTCAATGAGTTGAATGCCGACTCCACGTCGATAGAGCACATAGCTCGCGAGAAGTACCTCATGAAGAAGCCCGACGAGGACATCTTCGTCTTCGAGGGCGATATCGAAAAATGATGTAACTACACAGTCCGAACACCCCATGGCGCCTATCATGAAACGAATCTTGTCTGCTTGTCTGCTCATCGGTGCAGTGCTGACGCTTGTCGGTGTAGCCGTCTACATCACGGGCTGGACCTATTCGCCCTACCTCTATCTAGTAGGTTCCGTGCTGGTAGCTATTGCACAAATCTTCCTGTGTCCGCGCTCCGACGACTTTGTTGTCCGTCGTCTCTACCGCCAGCAGATTATTGGTGCACTGATTCTTGTCGCTTCGGCTGCCATGATGCTTACGCTCCACAACAACGAATGGATGCTTGCCCTTGCCGTCGCATCCTTCATCGAGCTCTACACCTCGTTCCGTCTCGGCAGTGCGGAGTAAGCTATTATTTCGTACCTTTGTCGGCAGCGACAGCTAAACCAAAAGCATACGGATGAGTACGATAAACCATGACCTTATGAAGATAAAAGCACTGCTGTTTGATGTCGACGGCGTGCTCAGTGCCAACACCATACCTATGGATGTGGAGGGAACGCCTATGCGCACCGTAAACATCAAGGATGGCTATGCCTTTCATCGCGCTGCAGAGTGTGGCGTACTGTTAGGCATCATTTCGGGAGGCACCACAGAGGCAGTCCGTCTGCGCTATGAACGTCTGGGGCTGAAGCCTGAGAATGTCATACTTGGCTCGAGTGTCAAGATGCGCGACTATGAGGCATTCCGCCTGCGCTATGGACTTCGCGATGAAGAAATACTGTTTGTCGGCGACGACATACCCGACCTTGAGGTGATGCGAACCTGCGGACTGCCCTGCTGTCCACACGATGCTGCTCCCGAGGTGAAGGCTGTGGCGAAGTACATATCAGCTTGCGACGGCGGCTATGGCGTGGGACGTGACATCGTGGAGCAGTATCTCAAGATCCACGGCATGTGGCTCAACGACGACAATGCTTTCGGCTGGTAATGGCGGAACAACTATAAAGAAGAACATTCTATGTTGGACAATCTGAAGAAATATCACATCATACTTGCCTCGAACTCCCCTCGACGCAAGGAACTGCTGTCCGGTCTCGGACTTGACTATGAGGTTCGCACGCTGCCCGATGTCAGCGAGGCCTATCCCGACAATCTGACTGGTGGCGACATACCATTATACATCTCGAAGGAGAAAGCCGATGCCTATGCCGCCATGTTGCGGCAGGACGAGCTGATGATTACCGCTGACACCATAGTGTGGCTGCATGGACGTGTGCTTGGCAAGCCTGCCGATGAGGCTGATGCAATCGACATGCTGAGGCAACTGTCGGGACAGACACACGAAGTGTTTACGGGTGTCACCCTGACCACAACAGCCTGGCAGCGTAGCTTCTCGGTAGGTACCGAGGTGACGTTCTGCGACTTGAGCGATGAGGAGATAGACTTCTACGTCAGCCGCTTCCGTCCGCTCGACAAGGCAGGTGCATATGGCGTGCAGGAATGGATTGGCTACATCGGCGTACAGGATATCCACGGAAGCTACTACAACATCATGGGACTGCCGGTGCAGCGTCTCTACAGAGAACTGCTGAAAGTCCGGTAGGTAGTAATTAGGATAAGGAAATCGGGAATTGACGTAGGCTCTCCGCCTGTCGTTCTGCATACCTTTGCGAGTAGAAGCAGAACACACAGATAGATATGGAGAGATACAGAGGAATAGTAGTCATAGCCGTCGTGATGGCACTCCTGACGACTGGCATTAAAGCACAGGAAAATATGAACAGCGTATTGTCGAACAAACAGCAGAGCATGATTGCCATCTCCGCCTTCGAGGCCAAAGGCAATCTTGATGGTCTGAAGCAGGCCCTTGTGCAAGGACTTGACGACGGACTGACCGTAAGTGAAATAAAGGAAGCATTGTCGCAGCTCTATGCCTACACCGGATTTCCGCGAAGCCTCAATGCACTGACAGTGCTCCAGCAGACACTTGCAGAGCGGGAAGGACAGGGCATCAAAGACCAGCAAGGCAAGGATGCAGACCCTCTGCCTGCCGACTACGACGCATTGAAGGACGGCACCAAGGTACAGACCGAACTGTCGGGACGGGCATTCGACTACACGTTTGCTCCTTCCACAGACTATTACTTGAAGGCTCATTTGTTTGGCGACATCTTTGCACGCAACAACCTGACACATTCGCAACGTGAGTTGGTAACCGTCAGTGCACTGTCTGCCTTGGAAGGTGTGGACCCGCAGCTGGCAGCTCATGTCAATGGAGCACGAAACATGGGACTCAGCGATGCCGAGATACATGCCATGCCTGCCGTGTTGGCAGAACGTGTTGGTGAGCTTGAAGCATATCGTCTGAAGAAAGCCATTGCTACGGCATACGGCGAGACATTCTCCGAGGGACGGCCTGTCGACAATCAGTCGTTCCCTAAGGGCGAACCCAACACAGGCTATGCACGCTACTTCATAGGCGACAGCTTCCTCTATCCATATAAGGTGGATGGACTGGGAATGTCGAACGTCACCTTCGAACCACGCTGTCGCAACAACTGGCACATACACCACAAGACAGGTCAGATACTCGTCTGTGTCGGTGGCTATGGCTGGTATCAGGAGTGGGGCAAGCCGGCACAACTGCTCAAGCCAGGCGACGTTGTCAACATTCCGGCAGAGGTAAAGCACTGGCATGGTGCCACTAAGGACTCATGGTTCCAGCATCTGTCGGTCATGGTACCTGTCGAAGGTGCAACGAGCGAATGGCTTGAACCCGTGGGCGATGAGGAATACGACAAGCTGTGATGTAGCTCCTCGGCTGTGGGGCTACTCATATTGAGCAGGCTATGTCTGCCATCAGCGGAATGTCGTTACCGTTGATGCCGTGTGCCTTCAGCGTGTCTGCGTCGGCAAGGAAGGCATTACGGAAGTCGTCGGCAGAGTTATAGAGAGAATATGCCTTGCCGTAGTTGGCAGCAGCCTCTCCCGTCTGTCCGCACCACCAGCAGATGTGTCCGGCATTGAGATAGTCCGATGCCAGTGGCTCGGCAGCAGTCAGCACCTTGTCGGAATACTGCTTTGCCGGCTTCTCCTTGCCCAGCATGAACGAGCACCAGGCTATTGCTCGGCAGGCATTCGTGTTGTTCTCGTCGGCAAGTTCAGCCTTGTAGAAATACTGCAGAGCCTCGTCATAGCGTCCCATCTCCAGCAGGCATCGTCCGGTCTGCATGGCAATCTTCATGTCGTGTGGCTGCAGTGACTCGAGCTCACGATAGCAGTCGAGTGCTCCCGATGTGTCTCCTGCCTTGCGGCAACATGTTGCCATGTGCTTCAGTGTCCATGCATCACCATGATGCATGCGGTTGGCTCCTTCGTAAGCTTTGCGTGCTTCGGCATATCTGCCACTCTTCTGCAGGCAGAAACCATCATGCCTATAGACGTCGGCACCGACGGCCCCTGTGGCAATAATATCCTGATAGACCTCATGAGCATCGGCGTAGCGCTTCCTGCTTAAGCGATATTCCGCTATGGGCATAAGTGCTTCCGCAGTGCAGAGATAAGGCTTCATCATTGCATTGCGGTGCAGGTCGGCGCGCTCGTTGAAGATGTTGCGCGGAGCAATCTTGAACCTCGACAACGTGAAGAACCTATACAGGTCCTGCAGGTATGAGCGGATGATGTATTTGTCATCATGTGGTGTATCGGCACAGTCTTCCCTCATCTCATTGAGGGCATCGAGGGCTGATTGTGGCAACTGATTGATGAATGACTCGCGTTGCGAGCCCGTCAGACTTCCCAGCATCAGTGCAAACGAATACTTGTCGCTGTCGCAGAAGTAGTCGGTAGCAGTGAGCGAATGTAGGATGAACGAGAGCGATTGTCCGTCGCCATTGGCGTGTGACACGGCACCGATGGTCTCGTCGAAAGGGTAGAGCCATGCGTAGGCTTCGTTGAACCAGCCGAAACGTTTCAGCTGTGAGAACGTGCCTATGTTTATGTCGTCGCCCGACTCCATCATCTCCTGCATCTGCTCTATGGACTTGCGTGAGGCCTCTTCCCATGCCGGATTGTCGTCTGCGTCGTCGGCATCATCGTCGAGGTTGAGGTCGTGCAGGTTCTTCGAAGCTTTCACTATGTCGGGTATTATCGTGTCGCGCATCGTCTTGTTCACGTTGTCTGTGTCCTGACAGTGCAGCAGTTGCATGTAGATGAGCGACAGCTTATGGGTGAAGTCTTTCACCTCATCGTCGAGGAAACTTATCCTGTTGCACAGCTCACTGTCGAGCATCATGCGCTTCTGATAGTTGTGTGTCAGCACGACGATGCCTATCAGAGCACGCAGGGCTACACGTTCGTCTGCATGATAGCGGCATGCCTCAAGCAGCCACATCACCTTGTTGCGGTCGTAGCACGACAGTGCAGAGAGCGTCACGGCACTGACCATGAGGCACAGCATGTCCTTGTCTGAGTTGTCGGCAGTGAGGATGTCGTGTGCATTGTCGATAGCATCACCAGCCCAGCATGCGTTTGCCATGATTCTGTCGAACAGCGTGCGTAGCTTTGCTTCTTTGCTAGTGCTCGCATTAGTCTCCTGTCCCTGCACCTTATGGAGTGCCTCGATGCTGTAGTAGCCACCTCCCAATGCCTGTAATGCACTGGCACGTTGCAGGTCTGCGATATGCAGGGCTTGCAGCAACAGACTGTTGTACAGCTTCTCTCGTTCGGGGTCGGCAGCTCCTTGCGACATGTAGCGCAGCATGTAGTCGTAGGAGGTGATGATGTTGCGAAGCAGCGATCCTGTTCCCCAATCATCTCGCTCTATGTGCTGTGAAGACATCAGTGTAAGAGCCTCCTTCAGCCGTCGGGCCAGTATCAGCTCTGTCGCTTGCTTGTGGATTTGTTCTATCGATGGTACGTCCATAGGTGGCATTCTTTTATCTGACAAAGATAATGCAATTTCTTGCTCCGACACAAGAAAGGCACACAACCCTCGAAAGGAGATGCGTGCCTTGACTGCTGTAGTCTCGCCGAGAATCGAACTCGGATCAAAAGTTTAGGAAACTTCCGTTCTATCCATTGAACTACGAGACCGTCATCACTCTGATTTCTGCGCGCAAAGGTACTGCTTAAAAGGTGAAACACAAAGCGGAGCATAGAAGAAATCTGTGACACGCAGCACTGTTGGGTGTAATTGCAACGATTTTATTTTGAGGTTACACCGAACTTAACGACCTTTGCGAACAAATAAAAACACTATAAATAAACAACTGAATCACCATGGATAATCCAATAGAGGTAAAGGAGCTTGAGAGTGTAGTAGTGCGCTTCTCTGGCGACTCCGGCGACGGCATGCAGCTTGCCGGCAACATCTTCTCGACTATTTCCGCAACTGTCGGCAATGACATCAGCACATTTCCCGACTATCCTGCGGACATACGCGCTCCGCAAGGATCGTTGACAGGCGTATCTGGCTTCCAGGTTCACATAGGTGCAGGCAAGGTCTATACCCCTGGCGACCAGTGCGACGTGCTTGTGGCAATGAACGCTGCCGCACTGAAGACGCAGCTGAAGTATGCCAAACCTACAGCTGCCATCATCATCGACACCGATGCCTTCCAGAAGGCAGACCTCCAGAAGGCAGAGTACAAGACCGAGAACCCCATAGAGGAGCTTGGCATCAAGCAGGATGTCATAGCAGCCCCAATCACTAAGCTCGTCGAAGAATGCCTCGCCGACAGTGGCATGGACCGCAAGTCGATGCAGAAATGTCGTAACATGTTCGCCGTAGGACTGGTATGTTGGCTCTTCAATCGTGACCTGAAGCTCGCCGAGAACTTCGTACGCGAGAAGTTTGCCAAGAAGCCTGCCATTGCCGAGGCAAACATCAAGGTCATCCATGCAGGCTATGACTACGGCCATAACACCCACTCGTCGGTGTCGCACACATACCGCATCGAGAGCAAGGTGTCGCAGCCTGGTCGCTATATGGATATCACTGGCAACAAGGCAACAGCCTACGGACTCATCGCTGCAGCCGAGAAGGCGGGACTGCGTTTGTTCCTTGGCTCATACCCCATTACCCCTGCCACCGACATCCTTCATGAGCTGGCTAAGCACAAATCGCTGGGTGTCGTCACCATGCAGTGCGAAGACGAGATCTCCGGATGCGCATCTGCCATAGGTGCTTCGTTCGCTGGTGCACTGGCAGTGACATCTACCTCCGGTCCTGGCGTCAGCCTTAAGTCGGAGGCTATGAACCTCGCCGTGATGACGGAACTGCCGCTCGTCGTTGTAGACGTGCAGCGTGGCGGTCCATCGACTGGTCTGCCCACCAAGTCGGAGCAGTCTGACCTGTTGGCAGCACTCTTCGGACGTAGCGGTGAGAGCCCTATGCCCGTGATTGCGGCTACCTCACCCACCGACTGCTTTGACAAGGCATATCTGGCAGCAAAGACAGCTTTGGAGCACATGACACCCGTCATCCTGCTCACCGATGCCTTCATTGCCAATGGCTCTTCGGCATGGCGTCTGCCCGACTTGAACGACTATCCCGCAATTAATCCGCCCTATGTCACGGAGGATATGAAGGGCAACTACACTCCCTATCGCCGCAATCCCGAGACAGGTGTCCGCTACTGGGCACGTCCTGGACAGGAAGGCTACACACACATAGTCGGCGGACTCGAGAAGGATAGCGACACTGGAGCAATCTCTACAGCTCCCGACAACCACGACAAGATGGTGCGTCTGCGTGCCGAGAAGATAGCACGCATACCTGTACCTGACGTCAAGGTCGAGGGTTGTGCCGACGATGCCGACCTGCTTATCGTAGGTTTCGGCAGCACCTATGGCCACCTCTACACAGCTATGAAGGAGCTTAACGACAACGGACATAAGGTAGCTCTGGCACAGTTCAGCTTCATCAACCCATTGCCAGCTAACACCGCCGACGTTTTACGCCGCTATCCTAAGGTAGTTGTGGCAGAGCAGAACCTCGGACAGTTTGCCGGTTACCTGCGTATGAAGGTCGATGGCTTTGTGCCTTACCAGTTCAATGAGGTCAAGGGACAGCCGTTTGCCGTCAGCAGTCTGGTGAAAGCCTTCACGGAAATACTGGAGAAGTAACAACACAAGAAAACGTCAACCTGTAGATAATAATAGACACACACAGATATGAGCGAATATACATCAAACGACTTCAAGAAGGGTCAGCCCCGCTGGTGCCCGGGCTGTGGCGACCACTCATTCCTCGCTTCCCTACACCGAGCTATGGCCGAACTTGGCATAGCACCCAGTGATATCGCAGTGATTTCGGGCATTGGCTGCTCCAGCCGTCTGCCTTACTATATGAATACCTACGCCATGCAGACCATTCACGGACGTGCTGCTGCCATAGCGTCAGGAGCTAAGGTTGCCAATCCTAACCTCACGGTCTGGCAGGTGTCAGGCGATGGCGACGGTCTTGCTATCGGTGGAAACCACTTCATACATGCCATTCGTCGCAATGTCGACCTCAACATGATTCTGCTGAATAACCGCATCTACGGTCTTACCAAGGGACAGTATTCACCTACATCACCGCGTGGTTTCGTCAGCAAGTCGTCTCCCTACGGCACAGTAGAGGACCCGTTCCACCCAGCTGAGCTCTGCTTTGGCGCACGCGGACGCTTCTTCGCACGTGCAGCAGCTGCCGACATGGCAGGTACAGTCAGCATACTCAAGGCTGCAGCACAGCATAAGGGTGCTGCTGTTTGCGAGATTCTGCAGAACTGCATGATCTTCAACAACGGTGCCTACGACTATGTGGCACGCAAGGAAGACCGTGCACGCAACGCCATCTATCTGGAACATGGCAAACCTATGACCTTTGGTGTCAACAATGAGTTCGGTCTGATGCAGGAAGGTTTCGGCTTGAAGGTTGTCAAGATAGGTGAGAACGGCATCACCGAGAAGGATATACTGGTGCACGATGCACACTGCGAGGACAACACCCTGCAGCTGAAGCTTGCACTTATGGAGGGACCGGACTTCCCTGTAGCACTCGGCGTAATCAGAGATGTCGATGCTCCGACCTACAACGATGCCGTCTACGAACAGATCGACGAGGTCTCCAGCAAGAAGAACTATCACAACTTCCAGGAACTCCTGCTCACCAACGACACTTGGGTAGAGGCATAAGGAGAAAGCCATCGAAGACAAGCATGATGGCTTAAAAGACTTATCGCGATAAGTTTAGTGCTGATACGCGTATCCACACTAACTTTATCGCGATATCTTTTTCTGCACAGCGCGATGCCTTAAATAGACCCCTAATGAGTCTTCATGCACCGAGTCCGGTGCTTCTGTCCTGCTCAATGGATCTACTCATACGCCCTATGAAAAAAATAATTGAAAGAAAGAAATCGGTGGCTATGCAATAATGTCTTATTTGGAGAAAAGTATTAATTTTGCGCCTTGAAAGTGAAAGTGGGCGCTTAGTGCGCGTACACATATATATAATAGGTATAAGGATTTTATATTTTTCAACTTAAATACATTTTCGAAAATGGCAAAGTTTGACAAATCAGTGTTAGCTAGCTACGGAATCCAGACAGGTACATCTGAGGTTCTGTACAATCCGTCGTATGAGGTTCTGTTCGACGAGGAGACAAAACCCTGCCTGACAGGTTATGACAAGTCTCAAGTTACAGAGCTGGGTGCAGTCAATGTGATGACTGGTATCTACACAGGTCGTTCACCTAAGGACAAGTTCATCGTTGACGATGAGAACTCTCACGACACCGTTTGGTGGGACAGCGAGGAGTATCACAACGACAACCACCGTGCAAGCAAGGAGACTTGGAACGTCGTTAAGAAGCTCGCACAGGAAGAACTGAGCTACAAGAAGCTCTATGTCGTAGACGGTTTCTGTGGCACACACAAGGACACTCGCATGAAGATCCGCTTCATCATGGAGGTTGCATGGCAGGCTCACTTCGTGACCAACATGTTCATCCGTCCGAAATCGGAGGCTGACTTCGAGCAGGAGCCTGACTTCATTGTCTACACAGCATCTAAGGCTAAGGTCGACAACTACAAGGAGCTGGGTCTGAACTCTGAGACAGCTGTTGTCTTCAACGTAACAACTAAAGAGCAGGTTATCCTGAACACATGGTATGGTGGTGAGATGAAGAAGGGTATGTTCTCAATGCAGAACTACTTCCTCCCGCTGCGTGGCATCGCTTCTATGCACTGCTCTGCAAACACCGACATGAACGGTGAGAACACAGCAATCTTCTTCGGTCTGTCTGGTACAGGTAAGACCACTCTGTCTACCGACCCGAAGCGTAAGCTGATTGGTGATGACGAGCACGGATGGGACGATAAGGGCGTGTTCAACCTCGAGGGTGGCTGCTATGCTAAGGTCATCAACCTCGACAAGGACGCTGAGCCTGACATCTACGGTGCTATCAAGCGCGATGCACTGCTCGAGAACGTTACTGTTGACAAGGACGGCAAGATCGACTTCGCAGACAAGAGCGTTACAGAGAACACCCGCGTAAGCTACCCAATCTATCACATCAACAACATCCAGCGTCCTGAGAGCGAGGGTCCGGCTGCAAAGCAGGTTATCTTCCTGTCTGCTGACGCATTCGGCGTACTGCCTCCAGTATCTATCCTGAACTCTGAGCAGACAAAGTACTACTTCCTGTCTGGCTTCACAGCTAAGTTGGCTGGTACAGAGCGTGGCATCACCGAGCCTACTCCTACATTCTCTGCTTGCTTCGGCCAGGCATTCCTGGAGCTGCACCCGACAAAGTATGCTGAGGAGCTGGTTAAGAAGATGGAGAAGAGCGGTGCTAAGGCATACCTCGTTAACACAGGTTGGAACGGTACAGGCAAGCGTATCTCTATCCGCGATACTCGTGGTATCATCGACGCTATCCTGAACCACTCTATCGACGCTGCTCCTACGAAGACTATTCCTTACTTCGACTTCGTAGTTCCGACACAGCTTGAGGGCGTTGACCCGCACATCCTTGATCCTCGCGACACCTATGCAAACGCTGCACAGTGGGAGGAGAAGGCTAAGGATCTGGCAAGCCGCTTCATCAAGAACTTCAAGAAGTATGAGAGCAACGAAGCTGGTAAGGCTCTTGTAGCTGCTGGCCCAAAGCTCTAAACTTATAGTAAGTTTTAGTTAGCTTAATATCAGGCGGACGCACGCATCGACGTGTGTCCGCCTTTTTAGTACTACTTACTCGGACAAGT
>CAYXLA010000073.1:0-10736 GCA_964465765.1 uncultured Bacteroidaceae bacterium
GGTTAGTTAACGGTTAGTAAACGCTTTTGAGCAGACTTGCGTATGTGCGACGAAAGTATAAGCGCCATCTCCGTATCACGCTTGTCGCATGTGTCGATAGTTCTTTTACTTCTCTTCTCCTTGCCGCAGCTCATTAAGTGCTTGCCAGACGGCGGGGTGGAGGAAGTAGCGGACGTCGTGTCCTTGGGACAGGGCGCGGCGGATGGCGGTGGAGCTGATGTCGAGCAGGGGCGTGTCAAGCAGTGTGGCGCAGGGTGGCAACGTGGCGGCGTCGACAGGCGAGCCGGGACGGGGATAGACGAGGACGCGGTGCTCCGCCATGATGCGCTGTGCCTCGACCCAGTGGGGGAACGAGGGTAGGTTGTCGGAACCCATGACGAGGGAGAACTGGCAGTCAGGGTGGAGCTGGTGAAGGCGGTCGAGCGTGTGGATGGTGTAGGACGGACGGCTGAGGGAGAACTCGACGTCGCAGACGCGGAAGCGCGGGTAGCCCTCGGTGGCAAGCCGCACGAGGCGCAGACGGAGGTCGTCGTCCATGAGTCCTGCCTCCGCCTTGAAGGGGTTGCGCGGGCTGACGACGAACCACAGCTCGTCGATGTCGGCATACTCGCACAACCAGTTGGCGAGTGCCAAATGGCCGATGTGGATGGGGTTGAACGAGCCGAAGTAGAGTGCTACTTTCTTCATGGTGTCTGCACGGAAAACGGGGTGTGGGGCGTGGTGGACGTGTGAACGGTCGCGGTCGCGGGAGCGCGTCAGACGTTCTTCTCCTTGCGGCGCTTCTCCATCTTGCGGACGGTGTAGGCGTTGTAGATGCCGAACAGTCCGACGGCGAACATGACGGCTGCCATGTCGTAGATGTTGTAGACCATGAAGTAGATTCCTATTGCCACGGCGCAGACAAACACCAGGAGGTCTGCGATGATGAGCACGCGCAGCATCTTCGTGGGGAGATTGCTGCCGCTGTAGTCCTTGTTCTTCATTGCGTTAGGTGGGGTTCTATATATGTATATGATTAATATGATCGGTCGATAAATGTCTTTACTGCCTGCAGTGCTTCTGCCTCTGCCTTGGTGAGGTCGTCGTTGACGATGATGCGGTCGAACCGTGGTGCGAAGCCCAGTTCGTACTGTGCCTTGGCGATGCGGCTCTCGATGACCTCGGGGCTGTCGGTGCCGCGATGTTCGAGGCGTCGGCGCAGCTCGTCGATGGAGGGCGGCTGTATGAAGAGCGACAGTGCGCGGTCGGCATAGATCTGCTTGACGTTGCAGCCGCCGACGACGTCGACGTCGAGCACGACGTTCTGTCCGGCAGCCATCAGCTGCTCGACCTGCGAGCGCAGTGTGCCATAGAAACGTCCCGGGTAGACCTCCTCATACTCCAGGAAGTCGCCTGCGGCGATGCGCTGGCGGAATTCGTCGGCGGTGAGGAAGAAGTATTCGCGTCCGTTCTGCTCGGTGCCACGCGGCGGACGGCTGGTGGCGGAGATGGAGAACGAGAGGTTGAGTCCCTGGCTGAGGAGATAGTTGACTATCGTGGACTTGCCGGAGCCTGACGGTGCGGAGAAGATGATGAGCTTGCCTGACATGGTGGGTGCGGTTCCTTTCTGCTGCGACTTACATGACGTTGAGGACCTGCTCCTTGATCTGCTCGAGCTCGTCCTTCATCTGTACAACAATCTTCTGCATCTCGGCGTGGTTGGACTTGCTGCCGAGGGTGTTGATTTCGCGTCCCATCTCCTGCGCAATGAAGCCCAGCTTCTTGCCCTGTCCGGGGGTGCCTTCGAGGGTGGAGATGAAGTACTTGAGGTGGTTTGCCAGACGCTGCTTCTCCTCGCTGACGTCGAGCTTCTCGATGTAGAAGATGAGCTCCTGCTCGAGGCGGTTCTTGTCGTAGTCGACGCCGACGGTCTTCTCGAGGTTGTCGGTGATGCGTTCGCGTATCTTGGTGACGCGCTCCTTCTCGTAGGGCTCTACCTCGACGAGCAGTGCGGTGATGTTGGCAATCTTCTCGCGGAACTTCTTCTCGAGGGCTGCGCCCTCCTGTGTACGGAAGTCGATGAGGTGCTGCAGTGCCTGCGAGATGCCGGCATAGGCAGCCTGCCACTCTTCGTCGGACAGCTCCATGGTGTCTTCCTTTGGCGACATGACGTCGGGCAGACGCAGCAGCGTGGTGAACCAGTCGGCGGGAGCGGGTATGCCCTCGGCGGCAGCAATCTCGCTGATGTGGTGATAGTAGGCTGACAGCAGTTCGCGGTTGATGGGTGCCACGGTGTCGGCAGCATTCTTCTTGTCGATCCAGAGGCTGAAGTCGACCTTGCCGCGCTCCAGACGCTGTGCTATCTCGGTGCGTATCTGCATCTCTTTCTCGCGGTAGGAGGGAGCCACACGTGTGGACAGGTCCATCGCCTTACTGTTGAGCGACTTTATCTCGATGTTTATCTTCTTATCGGGCAGTTCGACAACCGTCTTGCCGTAGCCCGTCATTGATAGAATCATATATACTAACTATACTAACAACTTAAATTTGAGGCAAAAGTACTCCAATATTTCTATTACTGAAAATAAAGATGTAATTTCGCGGGACAATTTGACTCAGTGCAGCAAGAAATAAACGAGAAGAAAGACCATGTCGTGTATTCTTAATATCGAGACCTCAACACAGGTTTGCTCGGTGGCGATAAGCCAGGACGGACAAAATATTCACAGTCGTGAAGACCATAGCGGACAGGCACACAGCACGAAGCTGGGCGGCTTCGTGGAGGAGGCGCTGTCGTTTGCCGACAGTCATGCCATCCCCGTGGATGCCGTGGCAGTGAGCTGCGGTCCGGGGTCGTACACAGGACTACGCATCGGCGTGTCGATGGCAAAGGGCGTGTGCTTCGGCCGAGGGCTGAAGCTGCTGGGAATACCCACGCCGAAGGTGCTGAGCGTGCCGGTGCTGCTCTATCACGATGAGATTCCGGACGACGCATTGTTCTGCCCGATGATTGACGCCCGACGCATGGAGGTGTATGCCACAATCTACGACCGTGCACTGCGCACCGTGCGTGAGACGAGTGCCGACATCATCGACGAGGACTCGTATGCCGACATACTCGAGGAACACGAGGTGTACTTCTTCGGCAACGGAGCCGACAAGTGCAAGGACAAGCTGACACATCCCAACGCACACTTCATCGACGACATTGAGCCGCTGGCAGCAATGATGGGACCGCTGGCGGAGCAGGCGCTGGCACGTGGCGACATAAAGGACACTGCCTACTTCGAGCCGTTCTACCTGAAGGAGTTCGTGGCAACGAAGCCGAGGAAGCTGCTGTAAGATTGGGAGACTAAGAGTCAAAGAGACTAAGAGTCAAAGAAACTAAGAGACGAAGAGCCAAAAAGAGAGACGCACATTATACACACACTTACATAAGATTTTATGCAATACAATACTCAAGAGAAGAAGATGGCACTGCCGGAGTACGGCCGCAGCATTCAGAACATGGTGGACTATGCAGTCACCATTGCTGACAAGAGCGAACGCCAGCGTTGTGCCAACACCATAATAAACATCATGGGCAACATGTTCCCCCACCTGCGCGACGTGCCCGACTTCAAGCACAAGCTGTGGGACCACCTGGCAGTGATGTCCGACTTCAAGCTCGACATCGACTATCCGTACGATATAATCCGTCCGGAGACCCTGCACCAGAAGCCCGACCAGATTCCGTATGAGAAGCAGCGCATGCGCTACCGCCACTACGGACGTTCGCTGGAGAGGCTGATAAAGATTGCTGCCGAGATGCCCGAAGACGAGAAGCGCAACGACCTGGTGGCACTGATCTGCAACCACATGAAGAAGGACTACATTGCGTGGAACAAGGAGACCGTCGACGACCGCATGATTGACAACGACCTGCAGACACTGTCGGAAGGCAAGCTGTCGATGACAGCCGAGGTGGCACGACTGATGGCAGAACGCATGGAGCGCAACGGCAAGGTGAGGATGAATTTCCCGCCGCAGCAGAACCGCAACAACAACAACCAGCGCAACAACAACAAGCGCCGTCACGGGGGCAACAACAATAACAACAACTGACGCTAACGGCTGACCGCACGACCGGCAGAAAAGTAGACAGGAGGACAGAACATGGCATCGTTTGTGATTGAGGGCGGCCACAGGCTGCAGGGCGACATCTATCCGCAGGGCGCGAAGAACGAAGTGCTGGAGGTGGTGTGCGCCGCACTGCTGACGGACGAGGAGGTGCGCGTGAACAACGTGCCCGACATTCTGGACGTGAACAACCTGATACAGATGATGCGCGACATGGGCGTGGAGGTCAGCAAGCAGGGCACCAACTCCTACAGCTTCCGTGCCAGGAATCTGGACTTCGACTATATTGGCAGTGACGAATTCATAAAGAACTGCGCCAAGCTGCGCGGCTCGATAATGCTCGTCGGCCCGATGCTGGGACGCTTCGGCACGGCAGTGATACCGCGTCCTGGAGGCGACAAGATTGGACGCCGCCGTCTGGACACACACTTCCTGGGCATCCAGAAGTTGGGCGCCGACTTCGAGTACGACGAGAAGCGGGGCACCTACGTCATCAGCGCCAAACGGCTGAAGGGCTGCTACATGCTGCTCGACGAAGCGTCGGTGACGGGAACAGCCAACATCATAATGGCTGCCGTGCTTGCCGAAGGAACGACAACAATATATAACGCCGCGTGCGAACCATACATACAGCAGCTGTGCCGCATGCTGGTCAAGATGGGAGCAAAGATTGATGGCATAGCGTCGAACCTGCTGACCATAGAGGGCGTAGCAGCACTGCACGGCACCGAACACACCGTGCTGCCCGACATGATTGAGGTGGGCAGCTTCATCGGCATGGCGGCAATGACGCAGAGCGAGCTGACGATAAAGAACGTGTCGTACAGCAACCTGGGCATCATCCCCGACAGCTTCCGCCGTCTGGGAATACAGATTGAGCAGAAGGGCGACGACATCTACGTGCCGGCACAGGAGAGCTATCAGATTGACTCGTTCCTCGACGGCTCCATAATGACCATTGCCGACGCACCGTGGCCAGGACTGACTCCCGACCTGCTGAGCGTGATGCTGGTGGTGGCGACGCAGGCTAAGGGCAGCGTGCTGATACACCAGAAGATGTTCGAGAGCCGACTGTTCTTCGTGGACAAGCTCATCGACATGGGAGCACAGATAATACTCTGCGACCCGCACCGCGCCGTGGTCATAGGACACGACCGCCGCATGCGACTGCGTGGAGGCAACATGACATCGCCCGACATACGTGCAGGAATAGCACTGCTGATAGCTGCGCTGAGTGCCGACGGCATCAGCCGCATACACAACATAGAGCAGATTGACCGCGGATATCAGGACATCGAAGGACGACTGAACGCCATAGGGGCACGCATCACCAGAATCTGAGAAGACACACCATGATACAGGAAGACGAGGTCTACAGAATAGGCATACTGAACAAGCCGCACGGGATACACGGCGAACTGCAGTTCTCGTTCGACGACGACATCTTCGACCGCGTGGATGCCGAATACATAGTCTGCAGGATTGACGGGATACTGGTGCCGTTCTTCATCGAGGAGTACCGCTTCCGGTCGGACTCGACGGCAATCATAAAGCTGGAGGATGTGGACACGGAGCAGCAGGCACGCAGGCTGACAAACACCGAGGTGTACTTCCCGATTAGTCATGCCGGGGACATCGACCCATCGAGCCTGAGCCGCAACTTCTTCGAGGGCTTCCGTGTGGAAGAGACACACCATGGCGCCATAGGCACAATAACCGACATCGACAGCAGTACGATAAACACACTGTTCGTGATCGACAACGGTGGACGCGAACTGCTGGTGCCCGCTCATGAGGAATTCATCAGAAGCATCGACACAGAGCACAGAGTAATCACAATGAGTCTGCCCGAAGGACTTCTGGACCTGACGGACGCAGACGGCGACAGCCAAGAAAAAGACGACGAATAATGGAGAAAAAGAAGATAGCCATATTGGGCTCCACCGGTTCGATAGGGACACAAGCCCTGCATGTGATAGCCGAACATGCCGATATGTATGAGGCTTACGTGCTGACAGCCAACAACCAGGCAGACAAGCTGATTGAGCAGGCACGCGCCTTCAAGCCCGAAGCCGTGGTGATTGCCAACGACGAACACTATGAAAAGGTGAAGCAGGCACTGTCGGACTTGCCGATAAAGGTGTATGCCGGAGCAGAAGCCATGGAGCAGGTGGTGACAGACGAAGCCGTGGACATAGTGCTGACAGCACTCGTGGGCTTTGCCGGACTGAAGCCTACAATCAGTGCCATAAAGAGCGGAAAGGCAATTGCCTTGGCAAACAAGGAGACAATGGTCGTGGCAGGAGAGCTGGTAAACGCACTTGCTGACAAATATAAAGCTCCGATACTGCCTGTGGACTCTGAGCACTCGGCCATATTCCAGTGCATCGTGGGCGAATGGCAGAACCCCATCGAGAAGATTCTGCTGACAGCATCGGGCGGTCCGTTCCGCACGTTCACACGCGAACAGCTGGCGAGCGTGACTAAGGAGCAGGCTCTGAAGCATCCCAACTGGAAGATGGGAGCCAAGATCACGATAGACTCGGCATCGATGATGAACAAGGGATTCGAGGTGATGGAAGCACGATGGCTGTTCGGCGTAGAGCCCAGCAGGATTGAGGTGCTGGTGCATCCGCAGTCGATAATACACTCTGCCGTGCAGTTCGAGGACGGCGCTGTGAAGGCACAGATGGGAATGCCCGACATGCGTCTGCCGATACAGTTCGCGTTCTCTTATCCCGACAGACTCAAGTCGTCGTTCCCGCGCATCGACTTCAGCCAATGCACGCAACTGACATTCGAGAAGCCCGACACCGAGCGCTTCCGCAACCTGGCACTGGCATACGCCGCCATCGACAAGGGAGGAAACATGCCGTGCATCGTCAATGCCGCCAACGAGATTGTCAATGCAGGCTTCCTGCACGACCAGATTTCGTTCCTCGGCATGAGTGACGTAATAGAGCAGACCATGCAGCAGGCGACATTCATTGCGAGCCCAACGCTGGACGACTACATGAATACCGATGCCCAGGCACGCAGGATTGCTGCCGACATAATGGCCGCCAGGCGGTACTGACCATTGGGACAATCCGCGAAAACAAGATATCTTTGCAGAGTCGGACAAACCGAATTTAAGCACACAACACACAGAAACACATAAATGGACGTAATACTGATAAAAGCCGCACAACTCATGCTCAGCCTCTCGTTGCTGGTCATCATACATGAGGGCGGCCACTTCCTATTTGCCAAACTGTTTAAGACCAGGGTGGAGAAGTTCTGCCTGTTCTTCGACCCTTGGTTCACACTGTTCCGCTTCAAGCCCAAGAAGAGCGAAACGGAATATGCTGTCGGCTGGCTGCCATTGGGCGGATACGTGAAGATCTCCGGCATGATCGACGAGTCGATGGATACAGAGCAGATGAAGAAGCCGCCACAGCCGTGGGAGTTTCGCTCGAAGCCGGCATGGCAGCGACTGCTGATTATGATTGGCGGCGTGCTGTTCAACTTCCTGCTGGCACTGTTCATCTACTCGATGATACTCTTCACATGGGGCGATTCGTACATCCCCGTGCAGCAGGCTCCGCTGGGAATGGCATACAACGAGACGGCACACAACGTTGGATTCAAGGATGGAGACGTGCTGCTCGCTGCCGATGGCAAGCCTCTTGAGCGCATGGGGACAGACCTGCTGATGTCTGTCGTCGATGCCGATGAGGTCACGGTGCTCCGCGACGGACGGGAGACAGCGATAAGTATTCCCGACGACATGATAAACCACTTGCTGAAGGACAGCGTCACGCTGGCAAGCTTCCGCAGGCCGTTTGTCGTCGACAGCATAATACCTGGTTCGCCTGCAGC
The DNA here is from genome assembly GCA_964465765.1 of uncultured Bacteroidaceae bacterium. Lineage (GTDB taxonomy): Bacteria > Bacteroidota > Bacteroidia > Bacteroidales > Bacteroidaceae > Bacteroides. The sequence continues at coordinate 7,960 of CAYXLA010000073.1, forward strand.
GGCTGCCGGACTGCAACATGGCGACAGCATCATCGCTATGGACGGTAAGGGCAATCTCGCCTTCAGCGACTTCCTTGCTGAACTCGACAAGCGTCATACCGAACAGTCGGACGACATCGATGTGCTGCTGACATATGTCAGGAACGGCGTTACCGACACTCTTACGGTCACGACAGACGAGGACTACAAGATTGGTGTCTATGCCAAGGCGGGAGTGTTGCCGGTTGTCAAGGAGAGTTTCGGATTCTTCGAATCATTCCCAGCAGGCATCAAGCTTGGCGTGAACACGCTAAGGAGCTACGTCATACAGTTCAAGTACGTGTTCTCGAAGGAAGGCGTACAGCAGTTGGGCGGCTTCGGAACCATTGCAAGCATATTCCCCGCTGCTTGGGACTGGTACCAGTTCTGGTACATGACGGCATTCCTGTCCATCATCCTCGCATTCATGAACATCCTGCCCATCCCCGCACTCGACGGTGGACATGTGCTGTTCCTGATCTATGAGATTGTGGCACGTCGCAAGCCGAGCGACAAATTCATGGAATATGCGCAGATGGTCGGAATGGGCATACTGCTGCTGCTACTCGTCTGGGCAAACCTGAACGATATACTTAGGCTGTTCTAACGGTAGAGGGAAGGAAAGAAGAGTCAGGAGCCTTTGCGCTATAGAGGAATCGCACTATAGAGGAATCGCACTGTTTAGGATTACACTATTCAGGGGTTGAACTCCACATATATAAATAAGGTGTATATATAAATAAGGAGTATGGGTAAACCGAGAGTCATAACAGCATCTGTCGTCTGCCGTCTGCTCGTTGCAGTGATGGCGCTGACAATGTGCAGCTGTGCCCATACAGCTCCCACTACCAGTGAGACGAAGCGTGTGCTCGATTCGCTCGACAATCTGCTGGAACACAAGGAAGACTATGTGCAGATGAAGGAGAAGCGCATTGCCGACATCAAGTCTGCTCTCGACTATCCCAACCTAAGCGACCTCAACAAATACGTCACGTATACACAGCTCTATCAGGAATATTGGAAGTTCGACCTCGACTCAGCCATTCACTATGCCAAGCTCGGCATCTGGGCTGCCGAACGAATGAACGACAGTTATCGCAAGATACAATCGGAGTTCCAGCTGTCCATCAGCTACTCCATGCACGGCATGTACCGTCAGGCAGAGCAGATACTCAGCAAGTACAACCTCGACAATGTGCCTACCGACCTGCGGTCCGACTACTACAATGCCAACATCCAGTACTTCACGTACTACATGTACACCTCCGATCTGCCCGAAGACCAGCAACTTCTGAGCAGCTATCGTGACTCTCTGAATGCTCTGCGCCTGCGCTCGTCGGTGGAATACCGCATCAATGCAGCGGCAATCCTCAAAGGTCAGGAGAAGAAGGAAGCCTACATCAAGATTCTCAACGAGGTCGACAGATATTCTACCGTCTATGCCCGTGTCGCTAATTTCATTGCAGCTAACGAACTCGACACTCCCAACCCCAACATGGACGAGACAAAGCGCTACCTGATGCGCTCTGCCATTGTCGACCTCTATAATGCCACACGCGAGAACCACTCCATGTACATGCTGGCACAGATATTCTACGATGAGGGCGACTACGGCAGGGCATACCGCTATGCGCAGTCGTCGTTCCACGATGCCATCACTGCCGGCATACAGTTCCGACTTACGCAGGTGTCGAACTTCTACTCCATCGTCACCGACGTCTATCAGGAACGCGAGGCACAGTCGAAAGGCTGGCTCGTAGTGACGCTAATCGCCGCTTGCGTATTGCTGGCATGTCTTGTCGTATCGGTCTACTTCATCTTCAAGCAGTTGCGTAAGATCATGAAGATACGTCGTCGTCTGTCCGAGAGCAACGAGGAACTGCAGCGGCTCAATGAGGCATTGAACAACATGAACCTCAAGCTCCACAACAACAACTCGCAGCTCGAAGAGACAAACAGCATAAAGGAACAGTACATCGGACAGTTCTTCAACATCTGCTCCGGCTACATCGACAAGATTGGTGAGTACCAGAAAGACCTGCACAAACTGGCTGTTAACAAACGCTACGACGAACTGGTGAAGAAGTTGCGCTCCACAACACTGATAGAAGAAGAGACCGAAGCCCTCTATCATCACTTCGACACCATCTTCCTGAATCTCTATCCCAACTTCGTCGACGAGGTCAATGCCATGATGCGTAGCGATGAGAAGATAGTCCTCAAGCCCAATGTCCTGCTGAACAAAGAGCTCCGCATACTGGCATTGTTGCGCCTTGGCATCACCGACAGCGACAAGATTGCCAGCTTCCTCCATTGCTCCATCAGCACCGTCTACAACTACCGCACAAAGATGCGCAACAAGACCACTGCCGACGACAAGTCGTTCGAGGAACGCATAATGTCCATCCAGAGCACCCCGAAGACCACATAAACGTGAAGCGTGTTGCGTGAAGCGTTAATATTAAGAGAAGTGGAAGCCTCTCCTAAATCCTCCCCTGAAGGGAAGGACTTTGTGACTCCCTTCCCTTTAGGGGAGGGCTGGGGTGAGGCTTCTCAGAGGACCTGCAGCCTCGAAGAGGTTGATTATATGGATAAGCCCTGACTAAGGGAGCGCAGCGACCGCAGTCTGGGGCCCTAAGCACTCCCCCACCCGTGCCTCGGAGAGGTACATACATATGGGACTTGATAACGCTTCACGCAGCATGCTTCACGCAGCACGGTGCCATAGGCACCATAGGAGGTACACAAACGTGTCGTGT
>CAYXLA010000074.1:0-2747 GCA_964465765.1 uncultured Bacteroidaceae bacterium
TTGTCACGCCTTCTTGGCTCTTGTGTAGCGCTTCTTGGGCTTCGCACTCTTGTCGCCTTCCTTGGCAATGATGTCCTGACAGTCCTGATAGGTCAGCTTCTCTGGGTCTTGCGTCTTGGCAATCTTGTAGTTGTTGCCCTTATAAGAGATGTATGGACCGAAGCGTCCGTTCAGTATCTCCATGTCGGGATCTTCACTGAACTTCTTCAGATGCTTCTTGGCTTCGTTCTCCTGCTTGGCTTTGATCAGTGCCACAGCCTCCTCGAGTGTAATCTCCATCGGGTCCATGGTCTTGGGTATCGACGTATACACCCCTGCGTTATAGACGTATGGACCGAAGCGTCCCGAGCCTACGGTCACTGTCTTACCGTCGTGTTCGCCTAAGGTGCGCGGCAGCTGGAACAGCTTCAGCACCTCCTCCAGCGTTACGGTCTCTATCGACATCTCCTTCTTGAGGTGTGCGAAGCGAGGCTTCTCCTCATCGTCAGCCGAACCTATCTGTGCCATCGGACCAAAGCGTCCTATCTTCACCGATACAGGCTTGCCTGTCTTCGGGTCGGTACCGAGCATGCGCTCACCTACTTTATGTCCCTGCTTCTGTGCCATTGCCTCATCAACACGTGGATGGAAGTCGGTATAGAAATCGTTGATCACGTCTGTCCATTGCGCCTGTCCTTCTGCCACTTCATCGAACTGCTTCTCTACATTGGCAGTGAAGTTATAGTCGAGAATGTTTGGGAAGCACTCTTGCAGGAAGTCGTTGACCACCAGTCCTACGTCGGTAGGCACGAACTTACCCTTCTCGGCACCGCTGTTCTCGGTGCCTGTCTTCTCTGTTATCTTGTCGCCGGTCAGTGTTATGATGCCGAAGTTGCGGCGTTCACCTGCACGGTCATCCTTGACAACGTATTCGCGCTTCTGTATTGTCGATATCGTAGGAGCGTAGGTCGACGGACGACCAATGCCCAGTTCTTCGAGTTTCTTCACCAGTCCTGCTTCGGTGTAGCGCGGCGGATGCTGTGAGAAGCGCTCTGTAGCGGTGATGCTATTGCGCTGCAGCTGCTGTCCTACCTTTACTGGTGGCAACAGTGTGCTGCCTGTATCGGTAGTGGTGGCGGCATCATCGTCGGTCGACTCACGATATACCTTCAGGAAACCGTCGAAAGTAATCACCTCGCCAGTCGTCGAGAAAGTCTCCTGACTGCCTGTCATGCCTATGGTGATGGTTGTCTTCTCTGTCTCTGCCTCTGCCATCTGCGATGCTATGGTGCGCTTCCATATCAGCTCATACACCCGCTGCTCCTGTGCCGTACCGTTGATGCCGGTAGTCTCGATATGCGTAGGACGTATGGCTTCGTGCGCCTCCTGTGCTCCCTTTGAGTGCGTTGTGAACTGGCGCGAGTGCACATACCGTTCACCCATTGTCTCGCCAATCACCTTCTTGCACATGCCTATAGCCAGTCCCGACAGGTTCACCGAGTCGGTACGCATATAAGTAATGTATCCCGACTCATACAGATGTTGTGCTATGGCCATGGTCTGCGACACGGTGAGACCAATCTTGCGACTTGCCTCCTGCTGCAGTGTTGACGTGGTGAATGGTGGAGCAGGATATTTCTTCAGAGGATGCTTCTCTATGTTTGTAATGCTGAAGCCGGCATTGCGGCACGACTCAAGGAAGGCCTTTGCTTCTTCCTTCGTGGCGAAGCGACGGTTCAGTTCTGCCTTCATGACAGATGTCTTGCTATCGGCATCGGTGATAGTAAACTCAGCCACTACACGATAGGCTGCCTTAGGGACAAATGCCTGTATCTCACGTTCGCGGTCGACGATGAGGCGCACCGTAACCGACTGCACACGACCGGCAGAGAGCGAAGGCTTCACCTTCTTCCATAGTACCGGCGACAACTCAAAGCCCACAATGCGGTCGAGCACACGTCGTGCCTGCTGTGCATTGACGAGGTTGATGTCTATCGTACGCGGATTCTCTATGGCGTGCAGTATGGCTGTCTTGGTAATCTCATGGAACACTATGCGCTTCGACTGCTCTGGCTTCAGCTTCAGAACCTCCGAAAGATGCCACGATATAGCTTCTCCCTCGCGGTCTTCATCGGATGCCAGCCACACCATGTCGGCTTTCTTGGCTGCTGCCTTCAGCTCACTCACCACCTTTGCCTTGTCGTCAGGGATTTCATAGATGGGTTTGAAGCTGTCCTTGATGTCTACGCCCAAGCCTTTAGTCTTTAGGTCGCGTATATGTCCGAAGCTGGACATCACCTTATAGTCTTTACCAAGGAAATTGCCGATGGTCTTGGCTTTTGCCGGAGACTCTACAATTACAAGATTCTGCATATGTGTCGTTTGCTTTGATGCTGCTGTTCTTCTGAACAGGGGGCAAAAGTAGAAACTTTTTTTAATACAAGCAGTTGGCATAACAAATTTTCAGGAATCGTCCCACTTGCGGTAGCCGAATGCAAGTATGTGCGCCAATATGGGACCAGAAAAATATCCGTGGCGCTACGGGATATAGCTCTGCGGACGAAACATAGTGGTCCAAGCGCATGCAACATACCCTTGCCAAGCCCTGTGAGTATAACCTCGAAGGCTTCTGAAGGTACTAAACTACGCTTGAGAAGTTAACTGATATCCTCATACCAAGGCTTGCAATTATCATACCAAGCTTTGCAATATTCGTACCAAGCCTTGGTATGAATATTGCAAGCCTTGGTATGAGCAACTAATATATA
>CAYXLA010000074.1:2847-10718 GCA_964465765.1 uncultured Bacteroidaceae bacterium
TATATGAATCAGTAGGACAGAGGTGGTAAAGACGAACATGATAGATATGTGTCTGTGGTCGTCAGACTATGAGTTGAAGGACATGAAAACATCCCCATGCTTCTTCTACGGATCCAATAGACTGCTCCGAGCTACCTATTACACTGCCGACGACAGAGTGATACATTGGTGCCGATGTACGATTTAGCGGAAATTTAGCCGTCATGTCCGCAGTTCTTCATATCTTTACACGTTGTTGGGAAAATGTGGTATTAAAGCTCCCGACACATACTGATATGAAAAATAAGAAAAAACATATATATAATGACTTACAAATGGAATTATCTGCCCATTTCAAGCGACCAAGCGGAGGAGAGTCAACAGCTGGCTCAGAGACTGGCGATCAGCCCAATCCTGAGTAGGCTTCTTGTGGAGCGCGGCATAGATACCGTCGACAAAGCAAAGAAGTTCTTCAAGCCCCAGCTGACTGACCTGCACGACCCATTCCTGATGAAGGACATGGACCGAGCAGTCGAGCGCCTCAATCAGGCAATGGGCAGGAAGGAGCGCATACTGGTGTATGGCGACTACGACGTGGACGGCACTACGGCTGTGTCGTTGGTCTATAAGTTCGTGCAGGAGTTCTACTCCAACATCGACTACTACATTCCCGACCGCTATGAGGAGGGCTATGGCGTGTCCCGCAAGGGCATTGAATATGCAGCACAGACAGGCGTGAGCCTCGTCATTGTGCTCGACTGTGGCATCAAGGCAGTAGAGAGCATCGGCTATGCCAAGACGTTAGGCATAGACTTCATTATCTGCGACCATCACGTTCCTGACGAGGTGTTGCCGCCAGCTGTTGCTGTGCTCAACGCCAAGCGATTGGACAATACCTATCCTTTCGAACATCTGTCGGGCTGTGGCGTAGGCTTCAAGTTCATGCAGGCATTTGCCATGAGCAACGGCATTGAGTTTCATCGACTGATACCGCTGCTGGATTTGTGCGCCGTGAGCATAGCTTCCGACATCGTGCCAATAACCGGCGAGAACCGCATACTGGCATACCACGGACTGAAACAGCTGAATAGCAATCCCAGCGTAGGACTAAAGTCCATCATCGACATCTGCGGTCTGGCAGACAAGGAGATAAGCATCAGCGACATTGTGTTCAAGATAGGTCCGCGCATCAATGCATCGGGCAGAATACAGAATGGTAAGGAGGCAGTCGACCTGCTGACCGAGAAAGACTTCGCCATAGCACTGGAGAAGGCTAACCGCATAGACCACTACAACGAGACACGCAAGGACCTCGACAAGAGCATGACCGAAGAGGCGAACCAGATAGTCGACAAGCTGGAAGGACTGAAGGACATGCGTGCCATAGTGCTGTATAATGAGGCATGGCACAAGGGTGTGATAGGCATCGTGGCATCGAGACTGACGGAGGTGTTCTATCGTCCTACGGTGGTGCTGACACGTGCTGGCGACCTGGCAACAGGCTCGGCACGCTCGGTGTCGGGCTTCGATGTCTACAAGGCTGTGGAGCACTGCCGCGAGTTGCTTGAGAGCTTCGGCGGACACACGTATGCCGCAGGCCTGTCGATGAAGGTAGAGAATGTCGCGGAGTTCTCACGCCGCTTTGAGGAATATGTGGAGCAACACATACTGGAGGAACAGACCAGTCCGGTGATAGACATCAATGCAGAAATCGACTTCAAGGACATAACGCCGAAGTTCTTTGCCGACCTGAAGAGGTTCAGTCCCTTCGGTCCGGAGAATCCCAAGCCCGTGTTCTGCACACACAATGTCTACGACTATGGCACAAGCAAGATTGTGGGCCGCGACCAGGAACACATAAAGCTGGAGCTTGTCGACAACAAGTCGGGCAAGGTGATGAACGGCATCGCCTTCGGGCAGAGTGCAAGCGCCAAGTACATAAAGACGAAACGTTCGTTCGAGATCTGCTACACCATCGAGGAGAACACCCATAAACGCGGTGAGGTGCAGCTGCAGATTGAAGACATAAAGCCAAGCTGACACAGCGTGGAGACCAAGGCTGATAGGACGACGTCAGCAGCGGCAGCAACGACGGACTATCTGCCGATACTGAAGGAATACTGGGGCTACGATGCATTTCGTGGCATACAGGAGGACATCATACGCAGCATAGGCGAGGGTCGTGACACACTGGGTCTGATGCCTACGGGTGGTGGCAAGTCCATCACATTCCAAGTACCTGCACTGGCAAAGGACGGCCTGTGTCTTGTCATCACACCACTCATTGCGTTGATGAAAGACCAGGTGCAAGCCCTGCGCCATAAAGGTATCAAGGCCACGGCAGTGCACTCGGGCATGAGCCATAGTGAGATACTGACAGCCCTCGACAACTGCATCTATGGCGGCTATAAGTTCCTATACATATCGCCAGAGCGTCTTGACACCGAAGGCTTCCGCCTCAGGCTGGAGCACATGCACGTCAGTCTGATTGCCGTCGACGAGAGCCACTGCATATCACAATGGGGCTATGACTTCCGCCCTGCATACCTTAAGATTGCCACCGTACGCGACATGCTGCCAGGCGTGCCGGTGCTTGCACTGACGGCAACAGCCACACCCGAAGTGGTGAAGGACATACAGGAACGTCTGCACTTCAGGGAACCTAACGTGTTCCGCATGAGCTTCGAACGCCGCAACCTGGCGTATGTGGTGCGACGCACCGAGGACAAAGAGGGCGAGATGGTACACATACTACAGAGCGTGCCCGGTAGTGCAATAGTCTATACACGCAGTCGCAGGAAGACGCGCGACCTTGCCGAATGGCTGCAGAAGAATGGTATCAGTGCTACATTCTATCATGCTGGTCTGGAAGATGCCACCAAGGACTTGAGGCAACGCGAGTGGCATGCCGACAAGACGCGCGTAATGGTGGCAACGAACGCCTTTGGCATGGGTATCGACAAGCCAGACGTACGCATGGTGATACATGCAGACCTGCCCAGTTCCATAGAAGCATACTTCCAGGAGGCAGGACGTGCCGGTCGTGATGGCAACAAGGCATACGCCGTGCTGCTCTTCAGTAAGGCAGACCGCACGTCTGTGGCACAACGAGTGGACAACACATTCCCTCCCAGGGAATATGTCTTGAGCGTGTACGAGAAGCTACAGTACTATTACCAGATGGCAATGGGCGACGGCTATGGCTGTGTGAAGAAGTTCGACATCAATGACTTCTGCCTTAAGTTCCACTTCTTCCCAACGCAGGTGGACAGTGCACTGAACCTGCTGACGCAGGCAGGCTATCTGGAATATGGTGAGGAGATGCGCAGCACGTCGACACTCATGTTCCTGCTGCGCAAGGACGAGCTCTATCGCCTCAACGACGAAGACCCCGACACCGAACGGCTGATACAGACTATACTGCGCACATACACCGGCTTGTTTGCCGACTATGTGCCCATACAGGAAGAGCTCCTGTCGGCACGCACGGGAATGGACAGGAACAACATCTACAACAGACTGCTCAATCTCTCGAGCCGCAACATAGTGAGCTACATTCCGCGCAATGCTACACCTTATATAATATACGCGCGCGAGCGCGTAGAGACAAGCGACATTGTCATACCTACATCGGTCTACGAAGTCAGGCGCGAAAGGCTGAAGTCGCACATCGATGCCATGCTCGACTATGCAGGCAACGACACTGCCTGCCGCAGTAGGATACTCCTGAACTACTTTGGCGAGGACAACCCGCACGACTGCGGACAGTGTGACAACTGCTTGCGACTGCGCAGGCAGGGCAGAGACAGCAGCTCAGGTGCGTGAGACGGAAGGGGAGACGTGGGCAGGACAGGCACGTGACATAACGAAAACAAAATAAAGGAAGATATATGGGATTTCTATCATCACTATTCGGCTCGGGACAACAGACGCCCGAGCAACAGCGTGAGAAGCAGGCAGAGAAGGATTTCGATGTACTGAAGTATGACGGTGTGCGTGCACAACGCATCAATCGCTTCGACTATGCACGCAAGTGCTTCGAGGAAGCATTGCGGCTGAAGGAGGACTACGAGACACTGGGCTTCCTGTCGAGCCTGCTCATAACTACCAATCATGTGGAAGATGCCGTCGCTCCTCTGCAGCGAATGATTGCTCTGCAGCCCGAAGTCACAGATGCTCACAACACTCTGGGTAACGTCTACTACATCCTTGAGAACTATGCCGACATGGAGCAGGTACTCAACGATGCCCTCGCCATTGCGCCCGACAATGCCCGCACGCACTACATCATGGGCAGGGCAAAGCGCTCGCTGGGCAAGGCTGATGAGGCTATAGAGCACCTCACGACAGCCATCAGCCTGCAAGACTCCTTTGCTGAAGCACTCCTTCTGCGCGGTGAGATCTATGCCGACAACAATAACCCCGATGCTGCTCTTGCCGATGCCGAGGCTGTGCTGTCGATATCCGACGGCGACGAGAATGCCATGATGCTGAAGGCACGCGTGATGTCGCAGACTGGCAAGACGGCAGAAGCCGAGGAGGCATACCGTCGTGTGCTGGACCTCAACCCGTTCAACCGACAGGCATACATCGATCTGGCACGTCTGCTAGTGGCACTGCAACGCACCGATGAGGCATCGGCACTGCTGTCCGAAGCCATCGACCTCAGCTCCGACTTTGCCGAGGCATATACCGAGAGAGCCTCTCTCCGCCGACTCTCAGGCGACGAAGCCGGTGCAGCAAGCGATGAGGCTACGGCACAGAAGCTACAGGCAACGGCAGCCGATAGTGCCAACACCGCCATCCCCGATGCCTCACAGTCCATCAGGAAGACCGACATCCTCGGACTGTAAGGCGCAGATAGGCGACGTACTCGTCCAAAGCCATGGTCTCTATGGACGGTGTGCCGCGCACTCCGAGGCTAATATGGATGGGAAATAGGAGGAAAGAAGTCATGTCATATGGCGCGTGTACCTCTCCGAGGCACATACTGGGTGCGTGCTTTTACCCCAGACTGCGGTCGCTACTCTCCCTTAGTCTGGGGCTACTCGTAAGTGTACCTCTCCGAGGCACCACGGCTTGATTGGACATCTGTAAGATATGCAGGCTCTGGCATGCGCCTCATTGTCGTGTGACTGTACGTTCATAGGTCGAGACTTAGATAGTTATTATCGTGCATATATGGGATATGCTGCATTGTGAGTATGTCTACGCTATAGGACGTGGTGCCTCGAAGAGGTACACTAACGAGTAAGCCCAGTATAAGCGCAGCGCAGACTGGGGATAGCTGTGATATCATATTCCCGTGCTTTGGATTGCACTTACGCTATAGGACGTGCAGCCTCGGAGAGGCTGAATTATGCGTAACCCCAGTCTAAGCGCAGCGCAGACTGGGGCCTCAAGCATCCCTCCTATTGTGCCTCGGAGAGGTACATACATATAGGACATGGATGTGAGACATGCACTTTGTACCCATGCAAATTGCATGTCACATTCGCTGATTCTGGAATTTTATTTCCCAATTCCTTGCACGTTAAATAAAATGATTACCTTTGCAACGGACTAAGACCAAAGAGACAGACCTATGAAGTCATTGTTTGCATACGTGTATTACTTTTACTTTTACTTTTTTAGCCAAGAAGTGAGAGCGGGAGTTCGCGTGTGTCAGTGACGCTAAGGACTTGAAGAAGAAAAACAAAACAACGATATGTGAATCCCGCTCCACACAATGTGTGAGGCGGGATTTTTCATTCCAACACAACGAAAGGAAAGAAAAGGAGAAATGAAGAGAGTAGCCATACAGGGTGCACGCGGTTCGTATCACGACATTGCTGCCCATCAGTATTTCGAGGGCGAGGACATTGAGCTGATTTGCTGCGCCACGTTCGAAGACATCTTCACGGCGATGCACAACGATAGCACTGTCGTAGGTATGCTTGCCATAGAGAATACCATTGCAGGCAGCTTGCTGCATAACAACGAACTGCTGCGACAGAGCGGTGTGCAGATAGTCGGCGAGCATAAGCTGCGCATAACGCATAGCTTCGTCTGCCTGCCCGACGAGTCATGGGAGGACATACATGAGGTGAACTCACACCCCATAGCACTGATGCAATGCCGTGAGTTCCTGGCACGACACTCACAGTATAAGGTCGTTGAGGCTGAAGACACAGCACTCAGTGCCGAACAGATAAAGAATGAGAACCTACGCGGTCATGCTGCCATATGCTCCAAGTATGCTGCAGGACTATATGGCATGAAGGTGCTGGAGGAAGGCATCGAGACCAACAAGCACAACTTCACACGCTTCCTCATAGTGGCAGACCCATGGCAAGCCGATGACCTGAAGCGTGCACATGGCGGCACACCCAACAAAGCCAACCTCGTCTTCACACTGCCACATAAGGAAGGCAGTCTGTCGCAAGTACTGTCGATACTGTCGTTCTACCAGATAAACCTCACCAAGATACAGTCGCTGCCCATAATAGGACGAGAGTGGGAGTATCAATTCTACATCGATGTGGTGTTCGACAACATCCTGAGATACAAACAGGCTATTGCAGCCTTAGAGCCACTTACCAAAGAACTGAAGATATTAGGAGAATATGAAGAAGGAGAGTCAAGAATCTAAGATACGTCCGGCAGACAGACTGTCTGGCGTTAGCGAATACTACTTCTCGCGCAAGCTGAAAGAAGTGGCACGCATGAATGCTGAAGGTATGGACGTGATAAGCCTTGGCGTTGGCAGTCCCGACATGCCACCGTCGGAGGAGACCATTGATACGCTATGCCATGTTGCCCATGACCCATCTGCCCATGGCTATCAGCCCTATACGGGTATACCCGAACTGCGTAAGGCCTTTGCCACATGGTACAACCGCTGGTATGGTGTAAGCCTTGACCCAGCCACAGAGATACAGCCGCTCATAGGCTCTAAGGAAGGAATACTGCACATAACGTTGGCATTCGTCAACCCAGGCGAACAGGTGCTTGTGCCCAATCCTGGATACCCCACATATACATCATTGAGCCGCATACTGGGAGCTGAAGTCGTCTACTACGACCTGAAGGAGGAGAACGGATGGCTGCCAGACTTCGATGAGCTGAGACGTATGGACATGAGTCGTGTCAAGCTGATGTGGACAAACTATCCGCACATGCCGACAGGCACCAATGCCACACCCGAGCTATACAGCAAACTTGTGGAGCTGGCACGGGAGAAAGATATCGTGATTGTCAACGACAACCCCTACAGCTTCATCCTTAATGACAGCCCGACGAGCATACTCAGTGTTCCTGGTGCTAAAGACTGTTGCATTGAGCTGAACTCTATGAGCAAGAGCCACAACATGCCAGGCTGGCGTGTGGCTATGCTTGCTTCGAATGCCGACTTTGTGCAGTGGGTTCTGAAGGTGAAGAGTAATATCGACAGTGGCATGTTCCGTGCTGTGCAGCTGGCAGCAGCAAAGGCTCTGGAGGCAGACCGTGACTGGTATGACGGCAACAACAATAACTACAGTTCGCGTCGCCATTTGGCAGGACAGATTATGGATGCTCTTGGCTGCACCTACGACGAACATCAGGTGGGTATGTTCCTTTGGGGCAAGATACCCGACAAGTATGATGACGTGGAGCAGCTGACAGAACGTGTGCTGCATGAGGCACATGTCTTCATTGTACCCGGCTTCATCTTCGGCAGCAATGGTCAGCGCTTTGTACGTCTGTCGCTATGCTGCAAGAACGAACGCCTTGCCGAGGCACTGGAGAGGATCAAACAAGTGAAATTATAAATGGTGGGTTCTATAAATTCCCACCGTAATGCAATACTAAATTAACTAATATACGTGGGTTACGTTTTGTCATCTTGCGGTCTCTTTTCGGTCCAATTCGCC
>CAYXLA010000075.1:0-4989 GCA_964465765.1 uncultured Bacteroidaceae bacterium
GAAGAGGTTGATTATATGGATAACCCCTGTCTAAGCGTAGCGCAGACTGGGGTAGCGTAGACATCCTCTATCGTGCCTCGGAGAGGTACTTACTTGAAGGACATGAAAATCCATGAACACATAGTCTTGTAGGGGCGGATGCACATCTACCATATTCGTTTATCCCACTATTTCCCACTGGTCCAAAGTTAATCCGCAGAACGTAAACGGGAGTAAGACGTATGGAAAGAGCCGTCTTAGTTACGTCTATGTCCTGCGGATGATGTCCAGTTATGCATGGTGCACGGCGCACCTCAAGCATCCACGTCATGCGACGAAGCGGTCACGCGACTTACTTACGATAGGTGACGTTGACGCCACTGTCGTCTCGTAGCTTGTCGGCTATGGCTCGTTCGTTCAGGTTAACAGGTCCCTGCACCAGCTCAGGGATGTTGTAGGAGAAGTACAGGTCGTCGTAGTACTTCTTGGGATTCTTCTGCGGTAGCAGGAAGGGCTTGTGTGCCTTGCCGTTGGCATCTATATATGTAAAATAGGGTTTAGTGTACAATCCATCGTCGCGACGGCTGCTGAATACCAGCCATCGGCTGTTGTGACTCCAAGAGTGATAGCTCTCGGCATCGGGACTATTGGCTTCGGTCATCGGGTCAGCCTCTCCCGTCTGCAAGTTGATGAGACAAAGGTCGGCATCCTTATGCCAGATAGACCATTGTCCGTAGGGCTGACGTGCTACGACAGCATACTTGCCATCGGGCGACACACGTGGGAACGATACGCTCAGAGAGTCGGACGCAGCATTATAGACGGTGTCGACCTTATTGCCAAAGGTCTGTGTCTGCGGGTCGAAGTCGATGCGGCAGAGGTTATAGTGCAGTTCCTTATAGCGTTGAGGCATTGGGTCGACTGCCTTAGCCGATACGAAGTAGAGGCTCTTGCCGTCGGAGGAGAACGCAGGTTGCGTCTCGAAGGCAGAGTCGCTCTTCAGCAGGTCGCAGGAGAATGCCTGATGCGACTTGACATCATATACCACAATGTCGGAGGCAGAGTCGAAACCCTCAAGACGATTCCGGTGACTCATGTAGAAGAACTGACCAATGGCATTGACGGAGAAGGCTATGATGTCCTCCGTGGGGTGCCACGAGGAGTAGGTGAACGATGCTATGGTCTCTTGTGTCTTGGTGTTCAGCTTCTCCATGTTGCCATGGTCTGCCACTACAGTACCACTGAACCAGGCACGCGAGTGGAACACCATCTTGTCGGGATTCTGCGTCTGGAACGAGTGACAGTTCTGACAGTTGAGGTCGGTAAGTGTGTTCTCGTAGATGGCATCGACATCGAAGGACGTGATGTCGCGCTGATAGATGCCCATTCTATCCCATGGGGAATAGCCAGGAGGCACAAGTCTGTAGACAAGATAGGGGTCGATGTCGTCGGTTGCAATGCTGACAGTGAACGGACGGTATGCTTCCCACACGCCTTCAGTCTGCCGGCACACGGTGAGCTGAATATCACCGCCTGCCTGTTGGCGCAACAGGTCGCTCCACTTGCTACGCGGGATGTCGAAGACACCATCGTCGCCACGCACCTGGAAAGACGTGTTGCCGCCCGCAACAATAAGGCACGTCGGCACATCACCATCAATGTCCAGGAGCTGGAAGTTGAGTGGAGCGATGTTCGGCGGCACTGTCACTCCCTTATAGTCAGGGAAGATTGTGGGCTCTACGTCGAGTGTTCTGCCGGTCGTGATGGCTGTCTGGCAGGCTGTCAGTAGCATGACCAGCGAGAGGAGAATGGTTGTTATCTTCTTCATACGCGTGTCAGTTGAACATGAATTGATACCATATAGTGTTGCCGAACTCCTTACGCAGTGTCGCTGCAGGGTTTGTCCTGCCCCTCTCGGCTTGTGAGAGGCTGTTCATGAAATGTATGTAGCGACTTACGGTCTCGTCATCTACGCCACGCGAACAACAATAGTCTATGTTCTCGCCATTGACCAGCAGGAAGACCTCTTGCAGCTGTGTGGGGAAGGGATTAAGTGCTGGAGTGTTCCAGAAGGTCTCCACCACACGGTTTGTATATTCGGTGTCGCGGTAAAGGAATAGGTAGGCAATGAGATAATCGCGGGCATTCGTGTCCTCGGGATTGGTCTGCAGTGTCTTGATGAGACTCTCGAAGGTGTCGGAAGTAGTGAAGTCGTCTGCCGGCAAATCCTTGCGGAGCAGTCCAAGCTCTGGGTCTGCCTCCACTGCTGCATCATTATAGAGGAAGCGGCGCATGTCCTTAGCCCAACTGCTGTAGCGCCATGTCTTCTCGAGCAGGCTGATGTATTTCTCAGCCACAGCATAGGCTCCACGCGTAAGGTTTGTCTTGACAAGCATCTGCAACATAGTGGGCTGACCGTAGGTGGTGCACTCGAAGACGTCGTGTGCATGGTTCTGTGCGGCGCCCATATCGCCCATCTGGTAGGTGACAAAGGAGAAGATGAACGACAGCGGTACATTGGTATCGGTCGTCTCGCGTGCCACCATGATGTTCTGAACGTCATTCTGAGGATAGCGGAAGAAGTGCGTCAGGAGCATGTGCTTCTTTGAGAGGGCAAGGTTGACGTAGTTCATCACCAGGTAGTTATGCGAGTAGGCGTTGGGATTGTTGAGTATGCCGTCCCAGTCTTCGATGATGGCATCGTGCTGAAGCTCCAGAAGAATGTTGGTGTTCTTGCGGTCTTTCTCGCCCAAGCCGTATACGAGAGCTCCGACACATAGGAATGCTACAAGCCCTAAAGTCAGGCGCACGCCTGCCTTGGCTGGCATCTTGAGTTTGGAGATTGCCCATGCGACGAAGGGAAGGGCTATTAAACCGAGCCATGAATATTTGATGCCACTCGGAACAGGCAGCAGCATGCTGTAGTAAAGGTCTTGACTGTAAGCAGAGAGCGTTGTAGGCAGCAGGCACCAGCGGTAAGCAAGGAAGAGTGCCAATGCTGTGATGGCCATGGTTAAGAGTTGGAAGAACCACTTGTCACGCCGTAATAGGAGGTCGTCGACAAGTACGAATATGGCGAAAGGCAGGCACACAGATCCTGCCAGATAGAGCAATATTATGGAGAGCACAGCGCCACACGCCATGCGAAGATAGAGGGACAGCTTCGCAGCAAGCCACGAATGGAGTGCCATGAAGACACAGAGCAGCACGAAGCAGACAAAGCCCTGATAGGTATAGTATTCATCGTTAAGGTTGCTAAGCTCGAAGGCGAGCGGAACTGCACAGAGAGGGAACAACACGATGTTGCCGCACAATCTCTTGCAGACATGCCATAAGGCGAAGACGGCAATGACAGCCAACAGAGCCGTGATGATGGCTCCTGCACCTTTGGCAAAGAAGAATTGGGTGAAGAAGTGGGCGAGGAACAGAGACGGTCCGGCAACGCCATGATAGCGTTGGAACAGCTGGTCACAATCCCAAGGCAGTATCTGCTGTTGCTCGCGATGATAGAAAACAAACTCCTGCACGCTCTGCAGCTGCACTGCAAAGAGCACCAGCAGAAACGCTGCCAGCAAGTACGGGATGTATCGTTCAATCTTCTGCATCATTAAGTGGAGGTTGGCTTAAGATGGGCAATAAAATATCCCATCGTAAAGCAAAGAAAGAGTGTGCGCCTTTCGGCACACACCCTTTCATCAAAGATAACAATTTATAAATCGCATCACATTAATAGCCCCAAGGCTGCTTCAGGTTCTTGTTCGTTGCAGTCTGGCTGGCAGGAACAGGCCATACATAGGTGTGACCGTCCATGTTAGACTGCTTGTAAGCAGAAGCTGATACGTTAACAGGAACACCCTCGTAGCGGTCGATGGTCGGCTCATTGAGGATAGCATAGCGGATCATGTCCTGACGACGTGTGCCTTCCCATGCCAACTCCTTCTGACGCTCATCACCGATTACCTGCAGGCTGACTTCTGTCAGTGCGGGCAGACCTACACGAGCACGTGTGTCATTGACTTCCTGCAGAGCCTTAGCTGTCTGACCCAGACGATACTCAGCCTCAGCACGCATCAGCTTGGCATCAGCAAAGCGGAAGACAACGAGGTCGTTGCCAGGATAGCTAGAGTTAGATGTTGTGAAGTCGAATGCATACTTTCTGAAGCGTGCACCTGCACTCTTAACAACATGCTGGAAGAACTGGTCGTCGGTGAAGCTGCTGTAAGCTGCCGGCTTCTTAGCCTTGATAGCAGCCTCTGAGCTTGACATATCAACTACAGCCCACAAAGGCATGTATTCCAGAGCGAGCTCTGTGTTGAGCAGGCTTGCATCGTTGTTGAAACCATCGCTTACTCTCTCGCCTGTCTCCTCTGTGTAGTCACGATCGATGTAGAAGTTGTACTCGAAGCGTGGGTCTACAGTAGAGAGATCCTGCTTGTCGGTGGTGTATCCGTAGAGCTCAGCCAAGTGCTTGGTTGCGCAAGGACCATTCCAAGAAGAGAAGCCTTTGTAGACAGAGTGACCTGCATGGTTGTAGTGCCATGAACGACGGTGGTGATCCCAGCCACGCTTGTAGGTCTCTGCATCATTAGGAATTGTAAAGATGTTCTCGACAGAGTTCTCGTTGGCAACGATGAAGTTCTCTGTGTAAGAAGGAGCCAACTTGTAGCCAAACTCGTTCTCCAGCTTGTCTACGCAGTAGATAGTAGCCTCGAGTGAGTTCATCTCCTTACCGTCGATAGTCATCTTGACAGCCTTCATGAGGTTGGTGATGTGCTGACCCTGAGCTTCGTCGATCTTCTCCTCACCGGACATATCGTTACCCAGGTAGTCCTTTGCCCAGTTTGCCTGAGTTACGTCAAGCTGGAACACAGATGCATTAAGAGCCAACTTAGCCAATACCATGTAGGCAACAGGCTGAGTCATACGACCGTAGTAAACGCCAGACTTCTGAGACTGGTCGGTAGCCAGATGAGGCAGGCACTCGGTAAGTTCGCTAACGCAGAAGTCGAA
>CAYXLA010000075.1:5089-10615 GCA_964465765.1 uncultured Bacteroidaceae bacterium
GATGTTGTGTGTGAACTTGTTCTGTGGCACACCACCATCGACCCAGTCACCCAGACGTCCAGGTACGAAGAACTCATCCGATACGAAGCCCGAAGCATCTACACCATATGTCTGCTGGCAGTTACCAATGTTGTTGTAGACGGCAGCGACAGTGTTCAGGTAGATCAGGGTCTCGCTCTGCATAGCATCCTTCTCGAAGAAGGCACTTTCAGGATTCTCGTCGAGGCTGCACGATGCCATCATGCCCGCAGCCAGGACCAATGAGCCGAAAATATATTTTTTCATAATCATTTTTCCTTATTTAGATGTTTAGAATGTTACGTTCAACTGAAGAGAGAATGTACGCTGCAATGGGTAAACGCGCTTGTCATCAACACCTAAGTTTCCTACTGTACCCTCACCTACAGACTGCATACCAGAGATAGATGTAGAGTTGATCATAGGAGTCAGACCGCTATAACCGGTGATTGTAGCAACGTTGTTGCAAGACAATGCCAGACGGCAGCTCTGCATGAACTTAGGCAGCTTAGAGAAGTTGTAGCCCAGAGTGATGTACTCAAGATGTACATAGTCGCCGTTCTCCAACCAGTAGTCAGAGTTCACGATACCGTGGATACCTGTGCCGTTACCACCGTGAGGAGCTTCCTCGAGTACGTTGTAGGCGTTGATCATATCCATGTTCATGTAGGTCTCATAGGTACCATTGTAGATCTTGTGACCGAAAGCACCGTTGAACTGTGCTGTCAGATCCCAGTTCTTATACTTGAACGCAAGGTTCAGAGAGCCTGTCCACTTAGGAAGTGCCTGACCAGCTACGTAGCGGTCGCCACCTTCTGAAGAAGTATCAATCTTACCATCATTGTTCAGGTCCTCAAGAACGTAACCACCGTTCTCATCGAAGCTTTTGAACTTAGGAATGAAGAATGTACCTACAGGATAACCCTCGATGAGGTATGTAGTACCCTGTCCATTTGACAGACCAGAAGAACCATAGACACCGGCGATTTCGATGTGCTCTGCAGGAGTCAGCTCCTGATCCTTGTAAGTACCCGAAAGCTTGGTCAGCTTGTTCTTGTTGTAAGCTGCATTCAAGTTTGCACTGAACGTGAAGTCCTTAGTCTTGACGATGTCACCACCGATTGCGAACTCAAAACCATTGTTCTGCATCTCACCGATGTTGGCAAGCAGTGATCCGTATGTGAACGGAGGCACAGGCACATCGTAGGTGTACAACATGTTGGATGTTGTAGAACGATAGTAGTCGAGAGTTACGTTCAGACGATTGTCGAAGAAGTTAGCGTCGATACCAACGTCGAAGGTCTTCTTTGTCTCCCACTCCAGGTCAGGGTTAGCGTTCTGATAGATAGAGTAAGTAGTGGTCTTAGAACCATTGTAGACTGTAACGCCGTTCGGCTTCATAAGCTCAAGAGAGTTGTAAGCGTCGATAGCATCCTGGTTACCAGTTACACCGTAACCTGCACGCAGCTTCAAGTAGCTGATTACAGAGTTGTGCTTGAGGAACTCCTCGTTGCTGATGACCCAAGCAGCAGATGCCGATGGGAACCAGCCCCACTTGTGGTTAGCACCCAGCTTTGAAGAACCATCGGTACGTACATTGACTGTAGCGATGTAGCGGTCGTTGTAGACGTAGTTCAAACGACCCATGTAAGACATCAACTTGTTGTTGACCTTGTTCGAAGTAACATCACCCCAGTTGACTGTTGCACCAGCTTCCATGTTGTTGAATCCAAAGAAATTGGTACCAAAGTTACGAGCAGCAGATGTGTTGGTGAATGTAGTATAGGACTGTGCCTCAACCAGACCCAGAGCATCGATATGGTGCTTGCCGAAGTCCTTGGTGTAAGACAGCTGGATGTTGCCCATGACGTCTGTACGACCAGTGTTGTTGATGTAAGCATAACCGTTAGAGCCCTTACCCATGTAGATGTTGTTAGGCACATAAGCCTTAGAAGAGATGTTCATCTTTGTGTAAGAACCGAAGCCACTCAGATCCAAGCCCGGAAGGATGGTCCATGTCAGACGAGCGTGAGCATTCAGGACAGACACGTCGTTCTTGTTCTCTACCTGAAGAATACCGACTGGGTTGTATGCGTTGACACCGGCGTCGTTCTGAACATACTGTCCATCAACAGGCTCTGCAGAATATGTAGGGATACAGGCATAGATTGAGTTCCATGTACGAGTTGGGTTGTAGACTGCAGCACCATCGCGCTGTGAACCCATCAAGCCCATTTCAAACTTCAGCTTTCTGTCGAAAGCATACTGCATAGCATCCATCTTGGCTGTGTAGTTGACCATATCAGAGTTCTTCTTCAGCAAACCCTGACGCTGTGTAACACCAAGAGAAGCACGCATGTTACCGTTCTCAGAACCCTGCGAGAATGCGATGTTGTGGTTCTGTGTGATAGGGTTGTTGCGTGTTACAAGGTCGTACCAGTCGTTTCTGTAACCTGCATCGATGGCACCCGACTGTGCAACATAGTCCTCAGCAGACAGCATGTTGATGGTCTTGTATGTAGTACCAATACCGAACTGGCCAGAATAAGAGATGCTGGCAGAACCAGCCTTACCCTTTGTAGTTGTGATAACGATGACACCGGCAGCACCACGTGAACCGTACTGTGCTGTCTCGGATGCATCCTTCAGAATGGTGATGCTCTCGATATCGTTTGACGACAGAGCCTGCATCATACGCATGTCACCGAATACACCATCGACGATGACCAACGGGTCATTACCACCAGACAGTGAGGAGACACCACGAATAGAGATGCTTGTACCGCCCATAGGGTCACCAGCGTTTGAGCTTGAAATGGTGACACCGGCAACCTTACCCTTCAATGCATCTGTAGGGTCGGTTACGATACCCTTGTTCATGTCGTCCTTAGACACACGCTCAACGACACCAGATACGGTGCGCTTAGAGCCCGTTGCATAACCAACGACGATGACTTCATCAAGAGTCTCCGTATCTTCTTTCAAGGAGATGTTGATGGTTGTACGACCGTTGACCTGAGTTTCCTGGTCTACATAGCCGACGAACGAGAAAACAAGCGTAGCGTTGTTTGCCACGCCGGGAATAGTGTAGTTACCGTCGATGTCGGTAATGGTACCTGTGGTAGTACCCTTGACGAGGACATTGGCACCAATGATAGGCTCGCCTGTCTCATCTGTAACGACACCTTTAACCGTAATCTGCGCCATGGCAGTTACTGCCACTAGAGTTGCTGCCAAGAATGACACCAATCTTCTTCCGAAAAGGTTCTTTAACATTACTTTTTTTATTAAGGTTAGTAATTATAGGTTTTTGCGTCGTAGGAAGCGCTAAAAGGACTGCCGAGGCAACCTTATTTGAGCCACTACGCCCGCATAGGTTCGGCAAATGTATGTAAAGTTTATTAAATGAAGGTTTCTGACATAGGTCATTTTTTTAATTTTTTTTGACCTAAGTCATTTAACAGTTTAGCCATCAAAAAGCATTATGCAACATCGCAAAGAACATTTCATTACATTTGCATTACAAAAGGTTAAGCCAAATGACGGGAATGAAGCAAATAGGGGAAATAATCAAGCGCAAAGCAATTGGCGTTATTATATGGCTTGTTCGCTTCCGTCATCGCAAAGGTTACGGCGTTCATTCACCTTTTGCCTTCGGATACATCACTCGAACCATTTATGCTCCCCTACCCGCTGAGGTAAAAAGAAAGCTCCAAGAGTCGCGCAAAGAAATGCACGGGATTACACTTCCAAAGCCACGGGATTACACTTCCAAAGCCACGGGATTAGGAGAAGGAATCCACTGCGTTGCAGAGAGCATGCTGCCGCCAAAGCGAATGGAGAGCGGCAGGTTGCGGACTCTTATATATAATATGGTGTACCGAACGAAGCCGGAAAGCATCATCATAGCGGGAAGTACGACGGACTACACCTTATTATATATAGAGCAGGCGCAACCCGACGGACATATCTCTTTCATTGGAAGCGGAAAAGATTTACATTTGCAGACGACAGGCAGTGTGGGGTTTGCCTATATCAATGCAGCCGACGATACGGAGTTTGTGCGCGACGCATTCGATAGCATTGCCCGTCGAGCTACGCAACAGACGGCACTTCTCATCAATGGTATCAATGCCAGCAAAGAGATGAAGCGGCTGTGGAAGGAGATGGTAGGCGACGAACGTAGCGGCATAACCTTCGACCTTTATGAGGCAGGCATCGTGCTGTTTGACAAGAAGATTACGAAACAAGACTATATAGTTAACTTCTGAATACCTAACGAAACACAGACAACGCAATGAAAAAGAGCATGGTATATACGCGTACTGGCGACAAGGGCATGACTTCGCTCGTCGGTGGAACACGCGTAGCGAAGAACGACATCAGGCTTGAAGCCTACGGAACAGTCGATGAGCTGAACTCGGAGATAGGATTACTTATAAGCCTCATCAGCGATGAGCACGACATAGCTTTCCTTCGCGGCGTGCAGAACAAGCTATTCGTAGTGGGTTCCAATCTGGCTACAGACCAAAGCATTACCGAATTGCAGCAGGCAAGCACCGTGCCGGCAGAGGCTGTAGAAGATATGGAGCATGAGATTGACCGAATAGACTCGGCACTGCCAGTGCATAAAGCCTTCGTGCTTCCTGGCGGATGCGAGGCTTCAGCAGTATGTCATGTATGCCGCACAGTGTGCCGTCGTTGCGAACGTCGTATACTGACATTGGCACAAGAAGCTGTGGTACAGGACGAATTGATGAGATACATCAACAGATTGTCCGACTATCTGTTCGTACTAAGTCGCAAGATCAACGTCGATAGCAAAAAAGACGAAATATTTTGGACGCATGAGTAGACCAATACTATATTTCTATTACTTTTGCGCAAAATTTTAGAAATAGGGGTATTTCACTAACTTTTTACTACGAACGACTATGTATTGGACATTGGAATTGGCATCTAAGCTGGAAGATGCACCCTGGCCAGCAACGAAGAACGAACTGATAGACTATGCTCAGCGTTCGGGTGCACCGTTGGAAGTCATCGAGAACCTGCAAGAGATTGAGGATGAAGGCGACGTCTACGAGAGCATAGAAGACATTTGGCCCGACTATCCGAGCAAGGAAGACTTCTTCTTCAACGAAGACGAATATTAGAAGTCTCCACAGAAGACGAACAATAAAGCATCGGCGCGACAAGCAAGGACAACCTGCATGTCGCGCCGATGCTCTTTAAAGGTGGGTTCTATAAATTGGCTTTGTCAGATTGCGAGGCTATTTTCGAGGACAATTTGTCTGAGAGCAAAGGAGTATAGCGGGCTATACGACTGAGCGAACGGGCGAATTGGACCGAAAAGAGACCGCAAGATGACAAAACGTAACTCATTAGTTAATTTATTGGTTTATTACGGTGGGAATTTACAGAACCCACCTAAAAGTATTGTTGCGTGCGCAGCAATCTATAGACTCTAACGGTCGGATGCGTTTCCGAAGATGTGGCTGAGCACTT
>CAYXLA010000076.1:0-10592 GCA_964465765.1 uncultured Bacteroidaceae bacterium
ACCAAAGTCCTCTCACATCGTTCGATGTGAGCATTCACAACGTTCGATGTGAGCATTCATCACGTTCGATGTGAGCGTTCACAACGTTCGATGTGAGACGACTTCATCCAGCTTCTGACACGACTTAGGTTAACTGCTCGCATGACTTAGGTTATCTTCCGACTCGAAAGAAGAGCGATGTGGAACACACATGTCCTATATGTATGTACCTCTCCGAGGCACGATACAATGGTGTCTATGTTGGCCCCAGTCTGCGCTACGCTTAGACAGGGGTTATCCATTTAATCAACCTCTTCGAGGCTGGTGCGCCGCGCACTCCGAGATTACATGTCCTCTTAATATCTATGTCACGCAGCACGCTTCACGCTTAACGCTTCACGTTCATGTCCTGCTGTGGTGCCTCGAAGAGGTACATTATATGGCTAACCCCTGACTAAGGGAGCGTAGCGACCGCAGTCTGGGGCTAATGAGCGTACCCTTTCTGTGCCTCGGAGAGGTACATACATATAGGACATGGATATCACCACTTAATTTTCTTACGGTCTAGGAAAAATCCTGTAACTTCGCTTCCATATAGATATGACGAGTTATGTGGAAAGCAATTAGACTGGTACTGATATACTATGCCGTGCAGATTGCGGCATCGTTTGCCGTCGGAGGCATATATGGAGCCGTGTCATCGACTTACGACTACGGACAGATAGTAACGGTGTCGCTGGTGGTATCTGTTGTCGTGATGATGCTGATACTTATTGCGATGGGTTATCAGAAGGACGTAAAGCGACTTTGGAACCCATGTTCTGCACGCATACAGCTATGGTCTGTCGGCTTGGGACTGGCTGCTATCACATTCTCAGACTTGCTGTCGCAGGCTTTCAGCTTCCTGCCGGACATCATGGAAGATTCGTTCTCGCAGATGGAATCGGGCTGGATGGGTGTGCTGGCTATAGCCTTGCTGGGTCCAGTACTTGAAGAGATGCTGTTCCGAGGCGGTGTCACCGAAGAGTTGTTGAAGAGATTCTCTGCGGGCAAAGCCATCCTGTACTCTGCCCTGATATTCGGCATCTTCCACCTCAACCCTGCCCAAATAGTTCCGGCATGCTTCGTCGGACTGCTGCTTGGATGGCTTTACTACAAGACGCGTAGCCTCACGCCCTGCATCATAGTGCACATCATGAACAACGGACTAAGCGTCGCTCTGTCGAGGATGTACCCTGAAGCCGATTCGTTGTACGACATTCTGGGATTGCCACTATATGTGATGTCGATCCTACTGGCGCTGGCCATCATTGCCGGATACGTGCGCCGCGAATGCTAAAGCATACATACGCAGCTGCTTAACCATGGCAAGCAGTCCGTTGCTACGTGTCGGCGACAGATGTTCGCGCAGACCTATACGATCGATAAAGTA
The DNA here is from genome assembly GCA_964465765.1 of uncultured Bacteroidaceae bacterium. Classification (GTDB taxonomy): domain Bacteria; phylum Bacteroidota; class Bacteroidia; order Bacteroidales; family Bacteroidaceae; genus Bacteroides. Next base: position 1,412 of record CAYXLA010000076.1, read on the forward strand.
AAGGTCGGCATCGAGAATCTCCTGTGGTGTGCGGTCGTTAAGCACACGAATGAGCAGTGCTATTATGCCTTTCACTATCAGTGCATCGCTCTCTGCCTGGAAGTGAATCTTTCCGTCGATGAAGTCAGCCTGCAGCCACACACGACTCTGGCAGCCTTCTATCAGGTTCGACTCGGTCTTGTACTTCTCATCTATGGGTTCTTGTTCACTGCCGAGGTCGATGAGTAACTGGTATTTGTCCATCCAATCGGTGCAGTCATTGAACTCGTCGATAATCTCGTCCTGAATCTCGTTTATTGTCATTGCTTTGTTCTCTTCTCCTGAAAGTGGATTAATGTTCGTTGTATATCACTTGCATGACGGTCTGTCCCACTACCTTCAGCGTGCCGACATTGATGGCATCCATGTCGTCTTTCACAGTGTGCCAGTGTTCGAAGAACGTGTACTGCGAACTTGTGGGTATGATGTCGATGGTCGGGATATGCGCTATTTCGTTGATGAACTTATGGTCGTCGGTGGCTCCGACACCGGTCTGCGGAATGAAATAGTTGTCGTAGCCCAACGACTTTGCAGCACCCCACACCTTGCGGTTGATGTCCTTGGCATATTGTTCAGAATAGTATTCGTACTGGAAACGTGCTCCAATGCCGCCAACCATATCGAGCAAGATGCCGAAACGTGCATTGTAGCCATCGACATGCGGCACGCGTGCCCAGTATTGTGAGCCGAGACACCACGACTCATCGGTATGTTCGCCGTCGTAGTCCTTATGATTGCCAAGGTCTTCGGCATCGAGAAGGATTATGTCTATACCTAATTCCGGCTGTGCAGTCTGCAGATGACGTGCTATTTCAAGCAATACTCCCACACCGCTGGCACCGTCGTTGGCTCCGAGAATAGGTGTGTAGTGCTTGCTGCTGTCTGGGTCGTTGTCTGCCCATGGACGGCTGTCCCAATGCGAAAACAAGGCAATGCGCTTCTTTGCCTCTGGCTTGTAGGAGCCGACGATGTTGCGGGCCTTCACAATCTTGCCTTCATAGGTGGTGAGATCGGCACGCTGGTCATAGACCTTCGCACCAAACTGCTCCAGCTTGCCGACCAGCCAGTCGCCGCAAGCATCATGAGCCGTAGAGTTCATCGTGCGCGGACCAAAGTCCACCTGCGCCTTTACGTAATCGTATGCGCTGTCGCCATCGAAATATGGCACGTTGACTACTCTTGCCGGCTGCTCTTCTGCCGCTGCCGTGCCCGTCTGTGTTGTCTTGCTTCCGCAAGAGAAGACGGCGAGTGCCACGAATGATGCTGCCGTCAGTATGGTATATCTTGTTTTCATCTTCTGAAGAATGTTAGTTTCACTCCGTCGTCAGCGACAGACAGTTCCACTTGTGCGCCCTCTATCATGGGCAGATTGCGTTTGACATGTCCCACGGGAAAGCCGAAGCATACAGGACATTGGCAGTCGCCAACGGCATCTGCCAAAGCTCCATAGAGCTCTTTGCCCAACTGTTGCCGTTCTACATATTCGGTAAACTGGCCGATGATGAGTCCCGAAAGCCTGTGGAGCACGCCGCCAATGCGCAGATTATAGACCATGCGCTCAATGGCATGCGGTTTCTCTCCTACGTCTTCGATGAACAACACCGTTCCGTCGGCAGGCTTAATGTCATAGTCGGTTCCACGCAATCCGTAGGAGACGGCAAGATTGCCACCACGTAGCGTGCCTTGTGCCGTACCTGTATGGTTCAGAGCGTTTGCTTCGCAGGTATAGGAGAACTGTCCTGTGCCGTCGAAGGCTGTGCCGAACAGGATGTCATGAAGTGCCGTGCTGCACTCATCGTCTGCCGGTTCTTCCACAAGATGCTTGAGCATCGGTGCATGCAGTGAGGCAAAGCCTTCGTGTTGCAAGCACTGGTGCAGAGCAGTGATGTCGCTGAAGCCTACAAGCCACTTGGGACTATGGCGGAAACGTGTGAAGTCCAGACGTCCGACAAGATGCTGCGCTCCATAGCCACCACGACTACAGAATACCAGGCGTACATCGTCGGCATCCATAGCCTGCTGCAAGTCTGCCAGTCGCTGTTCCTGTGTGCCGGAGAATGTGGCGTATTCGCCACATGCATTGGCTGAGACGGTCACGTTTAATCCCCACGACTCCAGACATTTCTTGCCTTCGTCCACAAGATGGCGTTCTATCTTGCCAGCAGGCGAGACTATGACAGCACGGTCACCGTGCTTCAGGAATTGTGGGAATGCAAAGTTGTCGTACATTGTCGTTTCGATTGGTTCGTGCAAAGATAGCTCTTTTGCGCAATGTCCGTACCACTGCCAACGGCGAATAAGACCTCATGCATTGGTAAAGCGAAAGGAGTGCTGGCACGCTAATGCCAACACTCCCCTTACTCCTTATTATATTATATATAGGAATCTTACTCCTGAGCTTCCGGCTGTTGGTTGTCTGCCTGCGGCTCATTGTTGTCGCGGTTGTGGTGCTGAGGCTTTCTGTTCTGGTCTCTTCTATCGCCACGGTCGCGACGGTCGCCTGAATGCTGACGACGTTCCGGACGCTCCTGATAACCTTCTGGTTTCGGAAGCAGGACCTTATGAGACAGCTTGAACTTGCCAGTCTTCGGGTCAATCTCGAGCAGCTTAACGTCAATCTCGTCGCCTTCCTTGATTCCGGCTTCCTCAACAGTCTCCAGACGCTTCCAGTCAATCTCAGAGATGTGGAGCAGTCCGTCCTTTCCAGGCAGGAACTCTACGAAGCAACCGTAAGGCATGATGGAGCGTACCTTGCCGTGATAGATCTCACCAACTTCGGGTATAGCTACGATGGCCTTAACCATTGCTACTGCATCGTCGATGCTCTGCTTGTTTGAAGCCGAGATTTCTACATGGCCTCCGTCTTCCTGTTCTTCGATAGTGATTGTTGCACCAGTCTTCTCCTGCATGCCCTGAATGATCTTTCCGCCCGGGCCAATGACAGCACCGATGAACTCCTTAGGTATGGTCATGGTCACGATACGCGGAGCATGAGGCTTGAGATCCTCACGAGGCTCAGCGATGCAATCGGTCAACTTGCCAAGGATATACTCACGGCCCTGCTTTGCCTGCAGAAGAGCCTTCTCCAGAATCTCATACGACAAGCCGTCGACCTTTATATCCATCTGTGTGGCAGTGATACCATCGCGTGTTCCTGTTACCTTGAAGTCCATGTCGCCAAGGTGATCCTCGTCGCCGAGAATATCGGAGAGGACAGTATATTTGTCGCTTTCGGAATCCTTGATAAGTCCCATTGCGATGCCCGATACAGGCTTATTGATCTTCACGCCAGCATCCATCAGAGCCAGTGTTCCCGCACAAACGGTAGCCATTGACGATGAACCGTTAGACTCCAGAATGTCTGAAACGACGCGGACTACATAAGGATAGTCAGCAGGAATCTGTCCCTTCAGTGCACGCCAAGCCAAATGTCCGTGACCAATCTCACGACGACCTACGCCGCGCTGTGCCTTTGCCTCACCCGTAGAGAACGGTGGGAAGTTGTAGTGCAGCAGGAAGCGCTGACGGCCCTGAGCCAGAACATCGTCGACGATTTTCTCATCGAGCTTGGTTCCAAGTGTACAGGTCGCAAGAGCCTGTGTCTCACCACGAGTGAAGATAGCCGATCCGTGAGGTCCAGGCAGCGGGCTTGTCTCGCACCAGATAGGACGAATCTCTGTCGGCTTACGTCCATCAAGACGTGTGCCTTCGTCGAGCACGCAGCGGCGCATAGCCTCACGTGTGACTGCAGCAAAGTAGCGGTCGATCATCGGAGCCTTCTCTTCGAGCTCTTCCTCAGTGAACTGAGCCTTGAACTCATCGCAGATTGCTGTGGCGTTGTCTTCACGCTTGTGCTTGTCGGTGCAGCCTTCCTTAGCCAGGTCATACAGACGCTGATAGCTAAAGTCATGCACTGCCTTGCGGAGATCTTCGTCGTTCTCCTCGTGGTTGTACTCGCGCTTCACAGTCGAGCCGACCATCTCTGCCAGCTCCATCTGTGCCTTGCACATTCCCTTGATGGCATCGTGTCCGGCCTTGAGAGCGCCGAGCAGGTCCTGCTCAGATACTTCGTTCATCTCGCCTTCAACCATCATTATGTTGTCGTAGGTTGCACCGACCATGATGTCCATGTCGGCACTCTTCAGCTGTTCGAATGTAGGATCGATGACATACTTGCCGTCTATTCTTGCCACGCGGACTTCCGAGATCGGGCCATTGAATGGGATGTCCGATACAGCCAAGGCTGCCGAAGCTGCCAATCCAGCCAATGCATCGGGCATGTCAGTGCCGTCGGCAGAGAAGAGGATGATGTTTACATATACTTCAGCATGGAAGTTGTCGGGGAAGAGAGGGCGCAGAGCGCGGTCTACCAACCGGCATGTCAGGATTTCGTAATCGGAAGCTTTGCCTTCACGCTTGGTAAAGCCGCCCGGGAAGCGACCAAAGGCTGCATACTTTTCCTTGTACTCTACCTGCAAAGGCATGAAATCTGTTCCGGGAACTGCATCTTTTGCTGCACAAACAGTCGCTAACAACATAGTGTTACCCATTCGTAGCATCACAGCACCATCTGCCTGTTTTGCCAGCTTTCCCGTTTCGAGCGTGATGGTTCTTCCATCTCCAAGCTCGATTGTCTTAACAATTGGGTTAATCATAAAATCTTTAAAGTTGTCTTTATATAAAATCGCGCAAAGTTACCTATTTATTTCGTCAGTCCGGCGGCTTGGTATTAAAATGTTAGTACATTCTCTCGATTTAAGTTTTTTTTCGCCCCACGGTCTGCAATCCAGCATATTTCAGACCGAAACATTTATATTTGCACCCCATAAACCACAGGTTTCCGCATCAAAAGCCACGGGATTACACTTCGAAAGCCACTGGATTGCACATCGTAATCCACGGGATTGCACTTCGAAAACCACTGGATTACAGACGGCAAACCAGCGCGTTACACACAAAAAATTGCAGACATGAAGAAACTATACCTTGCAGTCATAGTGCCGCTGCTGTTGGCAGCATGCGGCGAAAACAAGTCGGGCTTCCGCGTTGACGGACAGATTAGCGGAGCCGAAGGAAAGATGCTATACCTCGATGCCGCTGCACTCGACGGCATACATGTGCTCGATTCAGTGAAGCTGAAAGCCAGCGGAGACTATTCCTTCAGCTATCAGCGTCCCGAAGCCCCAGACTTCTATCGTCTGCGACTTGATGATAGGATTGTGAACTTCGTTATCGACTCCACAGAGACTGTAGGCATCAGCGGTAGCGCCGACAAGTTCGGTCTTGAATACACCATTGAAGGTTCGGAGAGCAACCAGAAGATTAAGGAACTGAGCCTTAAGCTCGCTGACCTGCAAGGACGCATCGACAGACTGACAACCGAATACCAGGCTGGAAGCATACTGCCAGGCATCTACAACGACAGCATCACCAACATGGTGAACAGCTATAAGAACGATGTGAAGATGAACTACGTCCTCACTGCGCCGAACACCGATTATGCTTACTTCGCACTGTTCCAGCGACTCAACGGATACATGCTGTTCGATCCGTTGACCGACCGAGACGACGTGCGTTGCTTTGCTGCCGTAGCTACAAGCTTCAACAATGCCTATCCGCATTCCGAACGCGCGCGCAATCTTTATAATATAGCAATGAAGGGAATGCGCAACACGCGCACAGGTTCACAGCAAGTAATGGAGTTGCCCGAAGGCAGTCAGATAAACGAATCGGGTATCATCGACATTGCGTTGCGCGACATCGACGGCCGCGAACGTAAGCTCAGCGAACTTAAAGGTAAGGTTGTGCTGCTCGACTTCACCGCTTATGCTACCGAAGTGTCGGCATCACACAACTATATGCTTCGCGAGCTATACGACAAATATGCATCACAAGGACTTGAGATCTACCAGATTTCACTCGACTCGAACGAACACTTCTGGAAGACAACAGCCGACAACCTGCCATGGATTTGCGTCCGCGATACACAAGGGGCATACTCAGATTTGCTCACACTCTATAATGTCACTGCATTGCCTTCGGTGTTCATCATCAATAGGCAGAGCGAACTCAGTGCTCGTCCCGAGAGCGTCGATGCTGTAGAAAGCGCCGTAAAGGCTGTATTATAGAGGCTTGGGTAGACTGAATTTTAGTTAAAAAGGAGGTTTTCTCTTACATTTCTTTTGTAAGAGGTAATTAATTCCTATCTTTGTCAAGACAATAAACCGAGAGGGGTTCCAGTGTGTGCAGTACATATACTGGAATTCTTTTTTGTTATATCCGATTTTTAACGAACACAAAAACATTAATAAGAGATAGTTATGGCTTACATTTCAGAAGAAGGCTACAACAATCTTGTAGCGCAGCTTAGGCACATGGAGGCAGTGGAACGTCCCGCCGTCATAGCCGCAATATCCGAGGCACGCGACAAGGGCGACCTGTCGGAGAATGCCGAATACGACGCAGCCAAAGAGGCACAGAGCATACTCGAGATGAAGATTAACAAGCTGAAGCAGACCATTGCCGACGCCAAGATTATCGACCCCTCGAAGCTCAACACAGATAGCGTGCAGATGCTGACAAAGGTGGAACTGAAGAACGTCAAGACAGGCCAGAAGATGGCTTATACAATTGTGTCGGACACCGAGGCTAACCTCAAGGAAGGCAAGATTTCAATCAACACGCCGATAGCACAAGGCCTGCTGGGAAAGAAGATTGGCGACGTGGTAGACATCAAGGTGCCGCGCGGCGTCATGCAGTTCGAGGTTATGAACATATCAATCTAAACAGAGGAGATTCACATCATGGCATCAATATTCAGCAAGATTGCAGCAGGAGAAATCCCAAGTCATAAGGTGGCAGAGACCGACAAGTTCCTCGCCTTCCTCGACGTCAACCCGATGGTCAAAGGACATACACTTGTCATTCCGAAGAAGGAGATCGACTACATCTTCGACATCAGCGACGAGGATTTGGCAGAGATGATTGTCTTTGCAAAGCATGTGGCTGTTGCCATAAAGAAAGCGTTCCCGTGCATCAAGGTAGGTGTCGGCGTGCTCGGACTTGAAGTTCGTCATGCACACATACATCTGGTGCCGATGCAGAGCGAGAAGGATCTGAACTTCTCCAATCCCAAGATGCATCTCTCCGACGAAGAGCTCGAGCAGATTGCACAGGCAATACGTGCACAACTCTAAGGAAGAGCACCGGAGTAAAAGAGGAAGAACACCTGAGTAAACAAAGCGAGACGCGCCGCAGATACGGAGCGTCTCGCTTTGTTATTTACACCAAGTCTTTGGTCTTGTCAGATAAAATCATCACCGAACTTTATCTGAGTGTCGTTCACCATATTCCTAATCGTGTGCTCGTCGTTCTTCTTGCAAATGAGGAGCACATTGCCGGATTCAGCCACGAGATAGCCTTTCAGCCCTTTAATCACAGCCAGCTTTCCTTTAGGCATCACCACGATATTGTCCTTGCATTCGTAGAGTTCGGTGTGTCCTTTCAACGAAACGTTTCCTTCGGTATCTTTCTCCGACAGATCGTACAGCGAGCCCCATGTTCCCAAGTCCGACCAGCCGAAGTCGCCGAGCGAAACACATACATTATGTGCCTTCTCCATCACGCCATAGTCTATCGAGACATTAGGACAAGCAGGGAAATGTTCATTGATGAAGCTCTGCTCTTCGCTGGTTCCGTAGACATCCGACTTAAGGTTGCGGCACACTTCCGGCAGCAATGTTTCTATTGCGTTAAGTATTGTATCGACGTTCCACATGAACAGCCCGGAGTTCCAATAAAACTCACCGCTGTCGACGAAGACTTTTGCAAGTTCCAGCTCGGGCTTCTCGGTGAATGTCTTCACCTTGTAGCAGTTCGTCTCAACCTTTTCGGCTATCTGAATGTAGCCATATCCTGTCTCCGGACGACTGGGCTTGATGCCAAGAGTCAGCAGATTGGTCGAACGCGACACGAAGTCAAGTCCTGCCGACACAGCACTTAGGAATTCCTGTTCCTTGAGAATAAGATGGTCGGATGGCGACACAACAATGTTTGCCTTTGGGTTTAATGCCTTGATGTGGTACGATGCCCAAGCCACACAAGGTGCCGTGTTGCGGCGGGCAGGCTCCATCAATATCTGCGACGGACTTATCTGCGGCAACTGTTGTTGCACCAGATTGGCATAAGCCTCGTTAGTTACAATCAGAATGTTCTCTGTTGGTATGATCTGCTTGAAGCGGTCGAACGTCTGTTGCAGCAGCGAACGTCCTGTACCCAAGAAATCTAAGAATTGCTTCGGCATATTCTTCCGGCTGTAAGGCCAGAAACGGCTACCGACACCGCCGCTCATTATCACGCAATAGCTATTGGGATCTTTAATCATGTCTTAAATAAAAAGGTGTTAACCTATTAGTCTATTCTAATAGGATTATAATTCCGTGCTAATGTACTTCTTTTATTGCACATTCGCGTCACAGCTAAGTCCAAATAATTCTTCATCCCATTTTTTCAGCGTCTCTGTTGCCGTTACCGAAAAAACCTCTATCTTTGCATCCGCAAGACAAGAAGTCTAGTTTTGCCCAGATGGCGGAATAGGTAGACGCGCTGGTCTCAAACACCAGTGGAGCAATCCATCCCGGTTCGATCCCGGGTCTGGGTACAAGGAAGGTCTGTAAGTCGATTGATTTACAGGCCTATTTGTTTTCTCGGGTAGCAAAAGGGTAGACAGAGACAATTGAGAGCCGCTTATCATGTCGGGCCGACTCGAAAAGACACACGACGGAATGAAGGCATCCATCGTTCAAGAGGATAATAACATCGTGGGGGTTGGAGAATGACTATGCAGTGAAAGTGACCCGGGTGGGATTCAAACCCACGACCTTCAGAACCGGAATCTGACGCTCTATTCAGCTAAGCTACCAGGCCTTTTCGACGGCGCAAAGATAAGCAATTATCGGAGCACTCGTGAAAAGCCGTGCCAATAATGTGATATGCTTCGGGAATTTGCCGGCACCGCACGGTGCAAAAGTCTTATATTCAAAATGGGCAAGTCTTATATAAGAAAGTGCCAACGCAAATATAAGACTTTGCCAACGCAAATATAAGCTCCGAAAAAGGCCTATAAACCTTTGAGTCTTTTCCT
>CAYXLA010000077.1:0-10540 GCA_964465765.1 uncultured Bacteroidaceae bacterium
TGTGGTGCCTCGAAGAGGTACATTATATGGCTAACCCCAGACTAAGGGAACGCAGCGACCGCAGTCTGGGGCCCTAAGCACTCCCCCACCCGTGCCTCGGAGAGGTACATACATATGGGATTTGATAACGCTTCACGCAGCACGGTGCCATAGGCACCATAGGAGGTACACAAACGTGTCGTGTGATGCGTGTTGCGTGTTACGTGTTACGTTAAACGTGTTGTGTTAACCTTAGTCCGCAGAACTTTAGATGAAACCACAAACGTGAAGCGTGTTGCGTGAAACGTGCATTCCTACATGTCACATAAAACATTCAACGTAACACATAGAACATTCAACGTAACACATAACACATTTCACGCAACACGTCATTTGCACTGCTCGGAGAAGTGGCGCGTCCAGTAGACGAGGGCTTTGCCCAGTGCGTCGTACCAGTAGTAGGTGGCGTGCGTGCCTTCGCCGACACGGAACTGGCAGTTGAGTCCGAGCTTCTTCATCTGCTGATAGGTGGCTACGTTGGAGTCGAAGAGGAAGTCGTCGTCGCCGATGTCGAGTGTGAAGGCTACGGACTTCAGTGCCTCAATCTGCTGCTCGCTGAGTGCGGTGAGGTCGGTACGGCTGTTGAAGATGTTTGGCGACACGCCACGTGTATTGGTGGTGGTGCTGTTGCTGGACGTGCTGCTGTTGCCAATTCCTACGGCTGCACTGATGGCGTAGACGCTGGAGAACATCTCAGGATGACGCACGGCATAGTAGAATGAGCCGCCACCACCCATCGACAGTCCGCCAATGGCACGGTGTCCCTTGTCGGCAATGACACGGAAGTTGCTCTCTACGGCAGGTATCAGCTCGTTGAAGAAGTAGTCCTCATAGCGCCAGCCTTCCTGGTTGAAGTAGCCCGACTGATACTCGGTGGCGTTGGGCTTGACGATAATCATCTCGGCAGCCGAACCGTCGGCAACGCATTTAGCCACTTGCTCGTTGATCATAGCTACGTTGATGTTCGCCCATTCCCAGTCGTTCTCGCCATGTCCGTGAAGCAGGTAGACGACGGGATACTTGCGGTCGGTCTCGCTGTTGTAGCTCTTGGGGAGTATGACTGAGAAGCTCTTGTCCACTCCGAGTATGTCGCTGTGGAACTGCAGGTGCTTCTCGTTGAGCGGGAACGTGCGCACCACGTGCTTTGATGGGTCTTGCTCAGTAATCTGCTGTGCACTGACCGTTGATGCCGAGGCTGTGAGGGCCAGTGCGGCAAGAATAATAGTCTTTCTGTTCATGATTGTTATTGGATTAATGTAATGTCATTGCATATAAAAAAAAGGCAATGGCATTGCGGATTGTCTCCCCGTGCCATTGCCCTACAAATATCAGACGTTTTACTCTTACGTCAAAATCCCAAGCCTTATTTCAGCACAAGCGTGTTGAGCGAGTTGGCCGGAATAGTTACTGTCTGCACGTTGCCGCCAACCTTGATAGACACCTGCTGTGCCTCTTCGGTCTGGTTGGCTGCCAACACTACGATGCTGCCGTCGGTGTTGACGAATGCCATTGCATCGTCGTATGTACCGTCAATCTTGACATACTTTGCACCCGGGAGCACATAGTGACTGGCGTGCTTGAGTGTGTAGTATTCAGGAGTCCATGCATACTGTTTTGTCTCCTCGTCCACGATGATGAGCGAGTTCTGGTGCCAGCCCCATGTCGAAGCCTTGCCGTAGAACAATGATGTGTTCCAGTAGTAGTACTCATTGACACCGTTGCCCAGATAGTGCTTCATCAAGTCCCAAGAGTGCATTGCCCCTGCCCAGTTGTTCTGTCCGTTGCCGCACTCCTGCTCACTCTGCACCAGTGTCAGGTTAGGATAGAGTTCGTGGATCTTTGGCAGAGCGTCCTTGCCTGCCCACTGGAAGCCTACACCCTTGACATACTTCTTCGAGTCAGGATCAGTCAGCACTGTGTCGACCTTCAGGTAGTCAGCGCGCTCGGCGGTACCGAAGTACACGTCAACACCACGCTTCTCCATCTCCGGGCCGAGGTACTTGCCGACGAATGTGTTCAGGTCAGCCGATGTCCAGCAGCAAGCAGGATAAGGTTGTGCCGAGTTAGGCTCGTTCTGTGGCATAACCCTGATGATGTTTATGCCTTCGGCCTTGTAGGCATCGACAAACTTGCCGAAGTAGCGTGCATATGCGTCAAGATATTTCGGATCCATGTTGAACGAAGTAGCACCCTCGTGTCCCTCTTCACCAGGAACAGCATCGTTGACTGTAGGCTGCATGCTGAATGCCAGCGGGCCGCGGTTGAAGAAGCCAGTTGTGGCCGATACGCTGCCGGCCTCACCCGGCTTGATGCCCTGAGCCTCGTTGCTCTGCGAAGCCTGTGCAGCACGTTCCTTCATCATCTGCTCGAAGCGAGCCACTGTCTCGGGCGTAACTGCGCGCTCGGCATAGTGCTTGGTATTCTTCATCCATTTTGGAGGGCACCAAGGGCTGGCCCACATCAATAGGTCAGGATTGTACTTCTGTGCCCAGCGGATCATAGGGATGATGTTCTGGCGGTCACGGTCAATGGAGAAGTCGTTCAGTTCGAAGTCACCGTCAGTGTCATCGAGCGAATAGTAGTCCAACGCGAAGTCATTGGCACCGATTGACATACGTCCGCGCACGAAGTTAGCACCCTTGCCAGGCTCGAACATCTCGCTGAAGATTTCGGTGAGCTGCTCGTCGGACAGAGTCTTCAGCGAAGCCCAACCCAGCTCGTTGAAGCATGTGCCGAAGGCATCGATGGTCTGGTCGGTCTTGGTGACATCGACCACAATAGTGTTGGCAACGGAGTCCGTTGTCATGTTACCTTCCAGTGACACGGTCTGCCACGGATTGTCGTTCGTGGTGCTGACCCACTCGGTCACCGTAGGCCCTTGCTGACCGCAAGCTGCCAGCACCATAGCAGACAGACCCAATAAAGCTGCATTTGCTTTCATCTCAAAATTACGTTTTCGGGTGAGCTTGTTCTATTTGTTCTCCTGCTGCGCTGCGAGACGGAATCGGGACTCCATGTCGCCGAAGAGCAGACGGGAGTCGATGGTCTTGTAGACAATGATGTCGCGTCCCTTCTTCGAGAAGTCGTAGAGTCCTTCGTCGGTGATTGTGGGAGCAGGAGTCGTCTCGTAGAAGCAGCTGGCAGCACCAGCCTCGAAGGTGGTGGTCAGAGTACTGATGAGACACAGTGGGCTGTCGCCAAGGACGTAGGTGTCTGCTATGCGCGAGAATCCGCCAAGCTTAGTGCTGAGGTATTCGCCAATCTTGCCCAGCGGTGCTATCTTGTCGTCAATCTCAGCAATGCTGTAGAGTGCCTGACGGTATACGTCGCGCGGAATCTGCCAGATGGTGAGGTCGGACTTGTTGAACACAACCTTTGCAGCATTGACATCGAGGCGCAGGTTGTACTCCACGAGGTTTCTGTCCTTGAAATACTGCGGCGGGAAAGGATGGCCGAAGCTGTACTCCTGACCGCCTATCCACACGAGGATGGTGTTCTGCGATATGCTAGGGTCCATGAGCCATGCCGAAGCAATGTCAGTAAGCGGTCCGCCGAAGAGCAGATAGAGTGGCTTGTCGGCTGTAGCCTTCTTGGCTTCTTCGATGATGAGACGTGCTCCCTCCGACTCTATCGGCGTGCTGTCGTCGACCATTGGTGTCGGTGCACCTGGCTTGACATTTATCTGACCGGTCTTGCCCACGAGTTCTACGATTTCGTTGGCTCTCTGCACGGAGATCTGTGCATTGTTCTTCTGCTCCTCACCCGCCTGCTGGTTCCACGAACGCTGTGCACCTACATGTGCACCGACGATGCCACGCACGTCAGAGCTGGTGCAAAGCAGCTGATGGACGAGATGGAACAGTCCGTCGCCATCACCGCAAAGGTCGTTATCGACAAGTACTGCCGTGCGCGGTCCGCGCGGCATTCTGGAGTTTTGTGCCTGCGTGCTGCCTGTCAGTGCCACGAGGCAGAGTGCAGCTACAAGAATAGTCTTTCTCATTGATGTGTTATGTATTATGTGTTATGTCAGTTGGATGCTGCTATCAGTACTAGTGCGGCGAGGAAGCAGAAGAACATCATTGCGACGTACTTGTTGGTTCCTGCAGGAGCGCCCTTGAACTCTTTCCAGATGAGCACGCCCCATATCATGGCTACGAGCGGCGAAGCATTGCTAAGCGCGTAGGACACAGCCTTGTTGACAGCAGCACCTGCCGTCATGAAGCTGATGACCATACCGCTCATCCAGATGAAGCCGCCCAGCATGCCGATGAGGTGCGTGCGGGTGTCACCATTCTTGAAGTAGTCCTTCGCCGAGGAACGTCCCTCGACAGAGTAGCGCATCATGAACGGATTGAGTATGAACGTGGTGATGAGCACCGACAGAGCGAAGAAGAACACAGCCTGATAGGGCGACAGTGTCCCCACTCCACCGAACTCGGGAGCCGTAGCCTTTACTACCAGTCCATAGAAGAAGGCGAAGCCGAAGCCGGAGATGATGGCAAAGATGATTCCAGCCACAGGACTCTTCTTCTGACTTGAGGTCAGACGGTTGTAGGACACAGCGCACAGCAGCATGGCAGCTACCGCCAGCACTACACCGACCCACAGCATTGGTTCGTTGCCACTGAAGCCTGAGGAGAAGTAGTTGAAGATGATGCCCCCTACCCATCCAAGGCCTCCGCCGATGGGGAAAGCTACAGACATGCCCGCAATGCCGTTGGCAGCAGTGAGGAAGATGTTGGCAAAGTTCCACACGAAGCCGCCAAGCATAGCCCACGCAATGCTGGATGACGACAGGTTATCGAAGATGCCGCCGCCATTTAGCAGGAGCAGGCCAAGCAGCGATGTCAGGAAGAAGCCGCCGATGTAGTCCCAATAGAACAGCGCCGACTTCCACTCCTTCTTCTGCACCAGCTTCTGTGTGTTGCCCCATGAGCCCCAACACAGACAGCAGTAGATGCAGCAGATCATCGCAACAGTTATGTTTGTCACAAGTACCATAGTGTCTTGATTTATGTTTTACGATGCAGTGAAAGTGTTATTCGTGAACGTAGAGATCCCAGCCCAAGTAGTTCTCTATGGCGTCGCGGACGATGTCGACAACGTCGGTACGTACCAATGCAACATGATGTTCGAATCCGTTGTGGCAGATATACTTCATCAGCTTCTGCAGATGGTCCACCTTGGTGACAGCGATGCAGCCGTCCATTCCGTACGGGTCTTCGGTCAGTTCGCCCTTGCCCAGATAAGCCTTGATCTTACCCTTGGGGTCGTCGGTCGATATGCGGAAGAAGCTGAACTCGCCTCCCGACACCTTGGCATAGACAGCACCGAAGGTATTGATCTTGCCCAGAGTGCGTCCGAGAACGCCGAGAGGACCGAGACGAAGGTTGTTGTTGCCGATGAATCCTTTGGGGAAGTTGCCGCAGTGAGTGCATACACACTTGTCGCGTTCGTCGGCGAAGTTGTTGTTCCAATCGGCAAGAGCAGACGGCTTCTTGCTGGCAAGCGTAAGGGCATACATCGAGATGGCACCTGCAAGGTCGGTCTCACAAGCTGCAGGGAGCAGCTTCTCGCCGAGCATCGACATGGTGACGCAAGCAGCACAACCGTAGTTCTGCTCCAGGCTGTCCCAGCACTGTATGGCAACGACATCGATCTTCTCGCGCTCAATCCAGTCCTCGACAGCTATGCCAAACTTGACCTGAATCTTCAGTTTCTCCTTATAGTCTTCGGGCACATGTGCGTAGGCAGCCACAGCCTCGAGCTTTGCCAGATACTTGGGGTCGTCGTCGGCAACCTTCTTGGCTGCGAAGATAATCTCGCTAAGGTCGACAGGCACGGTAGTGATGCCCGAACGCTGCAGCAGCTTCTCTGAAGCACGGCATGTGTTGAAGCCCAGAGGACGTGTACCAATCTGTCCGAGGCGGCAATGGCGCAGTCCGTTGACCACGCGGCAGATGCCGGCAAACTTCTCTATGTCCTGCTTTACGAGTGGACTATAGATGTCGTAGGTGTGCATTGCGGTGTCGGAGAACGGAATGCCGTACTGATAGAGGTTGTTGCATACCGAAATCTTGCCGCAGAAAGCATCGCGGCGGCTGTCGAGGTCGACCTTGTCGTTGTAGTCGTCGTATGCCTGAACCATTACAGGTACATTCAGGTTAGCCTCATTGATGGCGTTGATGATGCCGACCTCATAGCCGAAGTTGGGCAGGCAGACGATTATACCATCGATCTTCTCGCGGTTCGCCTTGAACTGCTCAGCAACAAGCAGACCGTCGCTAAGTGTTTCGATGGAGCTGCTGCCAGTCACCGTGGCATTCTCTGGAAGGATTACATACTCATAACCACACTCATCGAGCACGCGCAAGATCTCTGCACGCACGTCCTTTGCCAACTCTGAATTGAAGTAGGCACGTGTTCCGATGATGACACCGAAGCACTGCTTTTTTGTTACTTTGTTCATATGATACAGATTTAATGTTTATGTCGTTACAGCCGGTGTCTCTATGGCGCCGCCTGACTGTTTTTTGAATTAGTTGTCGTTAGTCTAAATATGATGCCATTGCGACACCATTATATATATATGAATATCGCTTACTCGCCGATGACCTTATGGACTGCTGCCTGCCAGCCTGCAATCTGCTGTGCAATCACAGCCTGATCAGCTTGCGGACGTCTGGTCCAGCGGCTGCGCCTCAATGCGGCTACCTGACCGAAGTCACTCCACTCGCCACGAGCCAGTCCATTCATGATGACTGCGCCCAAGGCACTTGCCTCCTCGACATCACTGCAGTTGACAGGCACCGACAGACAATCGGCCTGCAGCTGCATGAGGAATGCGTTCTTGGTCGGTCCGCCATCGACACGTATCTCCTTCAGTGACACTCCAGCCTGATCGGTCATTGCCTTCACAAGGTCAGTCACCTGATAGGCTATGCTCTCCAGTGCTGCACGTAGCACGTGTGCACGTGTTGTGGCAAGGCTCATGCCTAGAATGGCAGCACGAGCATCGCTGTTCCACCACGGTGCACCGAGTCCAGCAAAGGCAGGAACGAAGTAGACGCCACCATTGTCGGCAACACTACGGGCTGCTGCCTCCACTTCGTCGGGCGACCCGATGAGGTTGAGCTGCTGCTCGAGCCACTTCAGTGTGGCACCTGTGCAGTGAATGTTGCCCTCGAAGGCGTAGAAGTTATGTCCCAGAGCGCTGAAAGCCATGCTTGTGACAAGTCCTTTGGGTGCGGCGCTGAAGTCCTCACCGATGTTGACCATCACGCTCGATCCTGTGCCATAGGTCACTTTGCCAAGTCCCTTCTCGAAACACATCTGTCCAGCCAATGCTCCATGGCTGTCGCCAAGAACGCCAGCAATGCGTATCGGCTGTGCCAACAGACCGTCGAAAGTGGTCGTGCCGTAGAAGTCATCGCACGGCTTTATCTCGGGCATCATGCTTCGTGGTATGGTGAAGAGGCGCAACAGGTCGTCGTCCCACTGCAGCGTGTGGATATTCATCAGCAATGTGCGCGAAGCATTGGTGACGTCGGTGGCATGTACCTTCCCTTCCGTGAGCTTCCATATCAGCCAACTGTCGATGGTTCCCATGAGCAGATTGCCGTGTTCGGCTTCCTCGCGTGCACCCTCAACATTGTCGAGGAGCCACTTGGCACCGCTACCGGCGAAGTAAGGGTCGATGATCAGTCCGCTCTTCTCACGCACCATGTCGGCGTAGCCTTCGGCCTTAAGCTGGTTGCAGAAGTCCTCGCCGCGCATGCATTGCCACACCACGGCGTGTGCTATGGGGTGTCCTGTCGTCTTGTTCCAGACCACTACAGTCTCGCGCTGGTTGGTCAATGCCAACGAGTATTCCACGCTGCCGTCGGTGGGTTGGTCCTGCAGGAGCTCGCGTACTCCTGCTATCACATTGTTGTATATCTCCTCAGCATCGTGCTCCACCCATCCTGGTTTGGGATAGTACTGGCGATGATCTTTGTTGAGACGCTTCTCCATAGAGAGCTGCTCATTGAAGAGCATCACCTTGGTAGCACTGGTGCTCTGGTCTATTGCTATTATCTTGTGCTGTGTTTTCATCGCATTGAAATAAGGTGTGCGTAAAGTTAGCTACTTTTTCTCATTAATGATTGTGGACATGAGGAGCCACGAACGATTCTGCTGCTTTGACAATTCCCTCGGCATCCATGCCGTAGTAGTGGAATATCTCTTTGTTGGTGCCGTGGATTGCATTCTCGTCGGGTATGCCGATGATGCGTACAGGCACAGGATTCTCAGAGATGATCTCGCAGACCATTGCACCCAGTCCGCCGAACTTGCTGTGTTCCTCGACGGTGATGATGCGTCCTGTCTCGGCAGCAGCTTTGCGCACTGCCTCTTCGTCGCATGGCTTTATCCACGACATGTCGAGCACGCGTGCATGAATGCCTTTGGCTGCCAACGCGAATCCTGCCTCAAGGCAGTTGTAGACCATTTCGCCTGTACCGATGATGGTGAGGTCGTTGCCCTCGAGCAGAGTATTAGCCTTGCCAATCTGGAAGTCGAAGTCATCGTTCTCGTAGACATCGGGCACGGCAGCACGTCCCACACGTACATAGCACGGCTCATCAAGGTCGACAAGTGCACGTACCAGCTTCTCTGTGTAGCGGCCGTCGCATGGCAGACAGATGTTCATACCTGGGAAACAACGCAAGGTTGCTATGTCGTGCAGACTGTGATGGGTTGTGCCTAATGCTCCGTAGGCTACACCGCCAGACACACCGAGTATCTTTACCGGATTGCGGCTGTATGCCACATCGACCTTCACCTGCTCCAGACTGCGTGCTACGTAGAAGCATGCAGGTCCGCAGACGAATGTCTTCTTGCCCGAATGAGCCAGTCCGGCAGATATGCCGACCGCATTCTGCTCTGCAATGCCACACTCGACAAATTGTCCTGGCAGTTCCTTGGCAAAGTCGCCGAGGGTCACTGAACCACGCGCGTCGGTGGTAACAGCCACAATGTCCTTGTCCTTGCGGGCCAACTCCAGAAGTGTATCAGTAAAACTCTTTCTACAAGCTTTCATATATCTATCGTCTCTCTCGTTTTCTTTGGTTCAACACAAATCATTCCTTCTCCAGCGCTGCTATGCGTGCGCTGATTTCGTCTATAGCCTGACGGTATTGCTCCTCACTGGGCACGCCGTGATGCCATGATGCCACGTTCTCCATGAAGCTAACGCCCTTGCCCTTGGTGGTGTCGCTGATGAGCAGGTGCGGCTTCTTGTTGGTATAGTCGATTGAAGCGAAGGCATCGAGCACGCTCTGCATGTCGTCGCCGTTCAGACAGATGACGTCCCATCCGAATGCTGTCCAGCGCTCTCGTATGCTCTCCAGGGCCATTACGTCCTCGGTGTTGCCACTAATCTGCAGATGGTTGCGGTCGATGATGGCTACAAGATTGTCCAGCTTGTACTGATGAGCCGCCATGGCAGCCTCGTAGATGGAACCTTCGCCCTGCTCGCCGTCGCCCATCATGACGTACGTGTGCCAGCCTTCATTGTTCATCTTGGCGGCAATGGCCATGCCAATGCCGATGCTAAGTCCGTGACCCAAGGCACCGGAGTTGACCTCTATGCCGTCGACATCAATCGTGGGATGTCCCGACAGTATGCTGCCAAACTGTCCCAAGGTGTCGGTCACTTCAGGCTTCAGGAAGCCGTTGTCCTCGAGCACGACATACAGCGATTCCACACAATGTCCCTTACTCAGGACGAAACGGTCACGTTGCGGGTCGTCCTTCATTGTCGGCGACACGTTCATCACCTCCGAATAGAGGGCGGTCAGAACATTAAGGCAAGACAGGTCGCCACCCACGTGACCAGCCTTTGCTTTATATATTACTTCTAAAAGTCTCTTTCGATTCCTTTCGGATTTTAGTGCCAACTCTTTTGCTTTCATTTTCGTGTTTCTTATTTTTGACCCTACTAAGGAACGGGCTTTAGCCGATATACGCAAGAAATACGACTGTGAACACCTGCAGTGTTAACACTATTTTACACTATACACTATATTTAGCTCGATGTCTTAACATTTGTTTCACTATCAACTCTCATCTATGATGTCGTGGAATAGCGAAAACGAAAGCAAACGTAACCATCAAACGAGTCAGTAGAAATATAGTGGGGAGTGAAATCTTTTCATGTCCTATGGCGCGTGTACCTCTCCGAGGCACAGATAGATGATGTCTACGCTACCCCAGTCTGCGCTGCGCTTAGACTGGGGTTACTCTAAAGTGTACCTCTTCGAGGCACCACGTCCTATAGCGTAGACATACTCACAACACCGCATATCCTACAAAATCTCCAACCATACCATAGGAAGTCTCGACCTATTAACGTACAGCCACACGACTGTGAAGCACATGTCCGTGCCTGCTAATCCTACAGAAGTATATTCATGCCGTGGCAAGTCTCGACCTATCAACGTACAACCACACGACTGTGAAG
>CAYXLA010000078.1:0-10399 GCA_964465765.1 uncultured Bacteroidaceae bacterium
GTGTTGAGTGTTGGGTTATGTGGTATATGGTATATGCAGTGCATGGAAAACATGACACATAACACACAACACTTAACATGGATATTTCTTATCTTTGCAAAGAATAATATATTGTTCGTTCAAGACTAATATCTGAGGATATGAATAATATGATAGCATTTAGCATCTCCACGCCCAAGGATGTAGCATTGCAGATAGCGGCAAGGGTGAAGGCAAGAAGGCTGGAGATGAACTTGACACAAGAAGGATTAGCAACAAGAGCAGGGATTAAGTTCGCCACCTATCGACGGTTTGAACAGACAGGGGAAATATCCTTAAAAGGTCTGCTACAGATTGGATTTGCATTGAATGAGCTTTCTGAATTCGATGCTCTCTTCGTGCAAAGGCAGTATCAGACTCTTGATGATGTGCTGAATGAGCAAAGCGTCACACGTAAAAGAGGCAAGAAGAATGAATAGCATAAAACAGATAGAGGTCTACTGCGACAATCGTTTGGCGGGTCGTCTGGCTTTGACAAAGGAGGGATTGTGTGCATTTGAGTATTCGGCAGAATGGCTTAGTACGGGATTCTCCATTTCTCCGTTTGTGCTACCATTGCACAATGAGGTCTTCATTGCAAATCCTCGGCCTTTCGAAGGTGGATTCGGAGTCTTTGATGACTGTCTGCCTGATGGCTGGGGACTGTTGGTATTGGACAGATACTTACAACAGCACGGCATCAATCCGCGCACATTGACATTACTTGACCGTATGGCATTGGTAGGCTCCGCAGGACGTGGTGCATTGGAGTTCCGTCCAGACAGAAGCGTAGTGACAAAGCAGGAGTATGCTGATTTTGAGAAGCTGGCTCTGGAAGCTGAGCATATTCTTGGCAGTGAAGACTATACAGGCGAGGGCATTGAGGAGTTCCAGTGTCGTGGTGGTTCGCCTGGTGGTGCCCGACCTAAAATCTTCACTCACTTCGATGATAAGGAATGGCTGGTTAAGTTCCGGTCGAAAGGAGATTCCAGGCGCATTGGCATAGACGAGTACAATTATTCGCTCCTTGCCAAAAGATGTGGGATAGAGATGCCTGAGACGCGACTGTTCGAAGACAAGTACTTTGGAGTAGAGAGGTTTGACCGTACACCAGGAGGTAAGCTGCATGTCATAAGTGTTGCCGGACTCATCGGAGCAGACTATCGTTTGCCAAGCATAGACTACACTCACATATTCCAAATATGCGCCACTCTGACACATAGTGTGGCAGAGATGTGGAAAGTGTATCGCCTAATGGTTTTCAACTATTTGATCGATAACAAAGACGACCATGCCAAGAACTTCTCGTTCATCTATCGTGATGGAGATTGGCATTTTGCTCCTGCATACGATCTATTGCCGAGTGATGGCATAAACGGCTTCCGCACAACTTCTATCAACGACAAGATTGAACCGACGAGAGATGACATTATAGCTACAGCGGTCAACGTGGGGTTGAGTAAGGATAAGGCCATCGCAATATTAGAAGAGATGGAGAATATATGTCGCACTCACAGGTAGAACTCTTGCGTGAGTCGGACATAGTCGGCAGAGCGGTTGCCCTGACTGTCGAGGAGCATGAGGTCATCGCTATGGCAGATGGTGTCGTAGGCATCGGGGACAGGGTCATAACGTAGAGTTAGCAGTATGCGGCGGCATGGCTTGCCTGGCTTGGTGAAGACACGCGTCTGCCGCAATGGGAAGAGATGATTTCTCCATGCGGCACTGCTGACAGCAGGCTCTGCCTCGGATGGGAATATCAGACTGAGCAGTCCGCCAGCATCGAGCAGATGGGATGAATGAGCGAAAAGACTCTCGTAGCTCAACGTCACGAGATGTCGTGCCATGCTCTTGCGTGGGTCGGGGTTGCACAACGAGTCACCATAGTAAGGAGGATTGGACACGATGTGCTGAAAGGTATGTCCAGGAGCATAGGACGTAAAGTCCGTGCACAACACCTCTACCCTCTCTGCCCATGGTGAGGCAGCTGCGTTCTCGGCAGCCTGTTGTGCTGCATCGGCATCAAGCTCAACACCACAGACATGTGCCGCCTGATTGCGTTGTGCCAACATGAGAGCCACTACCCCACTGCCTGTACCTACATCGAGTATATCGGTAGCTCCAGTGACATCTGCCCATGCTCCAAGCAGGACACCATCGGTGCCTACCTTCATGCTGCACCTGTCGTGCCACACCGTGAACTGCTTGAACTTGAAGAAAGGTGCTCCCATACGCGTAGCTATAAAGCCTTGGTTTCGGACGCCAAAAGTAATGAATAACAGCAGACGGCGGTATGGCTGTCTGAGGTTTTCATAAAATTAAGGGTACGGACAAATCTGACTATTGGAATAAAAGCCTACCTTTGCAATTCTTCGCAAGGCCTTCGTTCCTAAAAACGAGGTACGGCCATGCGTATGCAAAGACACAAGTAGAAAGGAACAACGAGGACTATATATGAACAATTACTACGAAGATAGAGATGTGGTCTACAGCACAAGCGGCGACGACAACAACAACGGCAAGGTATCGGTCTTTGCTGACATTGACGGCGACATCGACAAGCTGATGGATACCAATGTGCCTGACGATGAAGTCCCTATCTTGCCACTGAGGAACATGGTTTCCTTCCCTGGCGTGGTTCTGCCCATATCTGTAGGACGCAACTCGTCTGTCAGGCTGGTGAAGAAAGCCGAGAAGACACAGGCGCTCATAGCCATCATATCACAGAAGAAGAACGAGGTGGAGAACCCAACGATGGCAGACCTCTTCGAGATAGGTACCATAGGCAAGGTGCTGCGCACCATAGAGATGCCCGATGGCACCATGACGGCAATAGTGCAGGGTTTACGTCGCGTCAAGCTGAAGGAGATTACTGCGGAGAAGCCATACCTGATGGGTAAGGTCGAGGGACTGGAGGACATACTGCCACCGAAGGGCGACAAGACCTTCAGCGTGCTGGTGCAGACCATCAAGGACTCCACCACTAAATATATACGCTCCTTCGACCATGTCCCCAACGAGATGACCTTCGCCATAAACAACATCAAGGGTTCGCTGTTCCTGATCAACTTCGTGTGCAGCAACCTGCCCATCAAGATCAGCGAGAAGGCGGAGCTTCTGCAGATAGACGACATCATGGGGCGCGGATACAAGCTGCTCGAGCTGGTCAACCGCGAGTTGGAATATGCCGAGATACGTGCCTCCATACAGATGCGTGCTCAGGAAGACATCAACAAGCAGCAGCGCGATTACTATCTGCAGCAACAGATAAAGACCATACAGAACGAACTTGGCAACGAGAACACCGTAGAGAAGGATGCCGAGTCACTGCGCAGCAAGGCTAAGAAGAAGAAATGGAGCGAGGCCATCAACAAGACCTTCATGGAGGAGGTCTGCAAGCTGGAGCGCATGAGCCCGATGTCTGCCGACTACAGCGTACAGCTGAACTATCTGGAGACCATGCTCAGCCTGCCATGGAACGAATATACACGTGACAACCTGAACATCGACAATGCCGAACGCGTGCTCAACCGCGACCACTATGGCATGGAGAAGGTGAAGGAACGCATACTGGAGCACTTGGCTGTGCTGAAACTCAACGGTGGACTGAAGTCACCAATCATCTGTCTGTACGGTCCTCCGGGTGTGGGCAAGACCTCGCTGGGCAAGAGCATTGCCACAGCACTGAAGCGCAAGTACATACGCATGAGCCTTGGAGGCGTGCACGACGAGGCAGAGATACGCGGACATAGACGCACATACATCGGTGCCATGCCCGGACGCATCGTCAAAGGTATGATTAAGGCAGGCTCATCGAACCCTGTCTTCGTGCTCGACGAGATTGACAAGGTCAGCTCTGACCGTCAGAGTGACCCTGAGTCGGCACTGCTCGAGGTGCTCGACCCAGAGCAGAACACTACGTTCCACGACAACTACCTCGATGTGGATATAGACCTGTCGCACGTAATGTTCATTGCCACAGCCAATAATCTGAACACCATACCCCAGCCTCTGCTCGACCGCATGGAGCTGATAGAGGTTAGCGGATACATCACCGAGGAGAAGATAGAGATTGCCAGCCATCACCTCGTGCCCAAGGAACTCGAGGCATGCGGCATGAAGAACAACAAGGTGAGGTTCAGCAAAGCCACGCTCGAAGCCATCATAGAGAACTACACCCGTGAGAGCGGTGTGCGCGAGCTGGAGAAGAAGATTGGCAAGGTGCTGCGCAAGATTGCACTTAACTATGCCCGTGGCGGGGAACTGCCGACAGGAAGCATCAAGCCAGCCGACCTGACAGGCTACTTAGGCATTGCCGAATACTCGCGCGACAAGTATCAGGGCAATGAATATGCCGGTGTAGTCACCGGACTGGCATGGACAGCTGTGGGCGGAGAGATACTGTTCATAGAGAGCAGCCTCAACCGTGGCAAGGGACAGCTGACACTAACAGGCAACCTGGGTGACGTGATGAAGGAGTCGGCTATGCTGGCTGTGGAATACATCAAGGCTCATCCCGACATGCTGGGACTCAGTCCCGACATCTTCAACCACTGGGACATACACATACATGTGCCCGAAGGTGCCATACCCAAGGATGGTCCGTCGGCAGGCATCACCATGGTGACATCGCTGGCATCGGTATTCACACAGCGTAAGGTGAAAGCCAACCTCGCCATGACTGGCGAGATTACACTGCGCGGCAAGGTGCTGCCCGTGGGTGGCATAAAGGAGAAGATACTGGCTGCCAAGCGTGCTGGTATAAGCGAACTGATACTCTGTGCCGACAACCGTAAGAACATCGACGAGATACAGGACATCTACCTCAAGGGACTGACGTTCCACTATGTCAACGACATAAAGGAGGTGCTCGACATAGCCCTTACCAATGAGCTTGTCGACAAGCCACTTGACCTCAACGTCAAGGACGACAAGGAGGAGAACAGGAAAGCCGACAAGTGAGACAATGAAATTCGAACTGCAATATACCGACAGCCAGAGCAATGCCCGTGCGGGGAAGATCACTACCGACCACGGCAGCATACTCACGCCTATCTTCATGCCCGTCGGCACCGCTGGGTCTGTCAAGGGTGTGCAGCTGCAGGACCTCAAGGACGACATCAAGGCACAGATTATACTTGGCAACACCTATCACCTGTATCTGCGCCCTGGACTGGAGGTGCTGCGTCAGGCAGGAGGCTTGCATCGCTTCAATGGCTTCGACCGTCCGATGCTGACAGACAGCGGAGGCTTTCAGGTGTTCTCGCTCGCAGGCATCAGGAAGATGAAGGAAGAGGGGGTGGAGTTCCGCTCGCACATCGACGGCAGCAAGCTGTTCTTCAGTCCGGAATCGGTGATGGACATTGAGCGTGCCATAGGTGCCGACATCATCATGGCTTTCGACGAATGTACACCAGGCACTGCCGACTACCAGTATGCCAAGCAGTCGGTGGAACGTACACATCGTTGGCTTGACCGTTGCATAACACGTCTCAACGAGACAGAGCCTCTGTATGGTTACAGCCAGACGCTGTTCCCCATAGTTCAAGGCTGTGTCTATCGCGACCTGCGCACAATGTCGGCAGAGTTTGTGGCATCGAAGAATGCCGACGGCAATGCCATTGGCGGACTGGCTGTGGGCGAGCCTGTGGAGACGATGTACGAGATGATTGAACTCGTCAACAGCATACTGCCAAAGGACAAGCCTCGCTACCTGATGGGAGTAGGCACACCGGCAAATCTGCTTGAGGGCATAGAGCGCGGAGTTGATATGTTCGACTGCGTAATGCCTACACGCAACGGACGCAACGGAATGCTCTTCACCAAGCATGGCATCATGAACATGAAGAACAAGAAGTGGGAGACCGACTTCTCGCCAATAGAGGAAGACGGTGCGTCCATAGTGGACCGCACATACAGCAAGGCATACTTGCGCCATCTGTTCCATGCCGGCGAACTGCTCGCCATGCAGATTGCATCAATCCACAACCTGGCATTCTACCTGTGGCTCGTAGGCGAAGCACGTCAGCACATCATTGCTGGCGACTTCAGACCATGGAAAGAGAAGATGGTGAAGGAAGTATCGCAACGGCTGTGACCACGGCACACACATCAACAACAACAGGAAGACGGCACAACAACAAACATGAAGCTCAAGGACAGCAAGATATGGAAACGGCTGGCAGCTACGGGAGTGGCACGCAAGGCATCAAGGCTGTGGGAGTGGTATGACGAGCACCGACTGCTGAAGCGGCTCGACTACTACATCATGGCCAAGTTCCTCGGCACCTACATCTTTGCCATTGCACTCATCATCTCCATCGCTGTGGTGTTCGACTTCAACGAGAAGATGGACCGCTTCACGTCGCACGATGCACCGTGGCATGCCATCATCTTCGACTACTACGCCAACTTCATCCCCTACTTTGCCAACCTGTTCAGTCCGCTGTTTGTGTTCATCTCCGTCATCTTCTTCACCACGAAGTTGGCAGAGAACTCGGAGATAATCTCGATGTTCGCCTGCGGCATGAGCTTCAAGCGCATGCTGCGTCCCTACATGCTATCGGCAGCCATCATAGCAGGTGTGACCTTCTACCTCGGCGCATACGTCATTCCCAAGGGCAGCGTAACGCGCATCGACTTCGAGGACAAGTACTACAAATCGCGTAAGTCCACCTCGGCACGCAACATACAGCTTGAGGTCGACACCAACGTCGTGGCATATATAGAAAGGTATGAGGACCACAACAAGACGGGCTACCACTTCTCGCTCGACAAGTTCGACGGCAAACAGCTCGTCTCACACCTCACTGCCAACCAGATTGTCTATGACACTACAGCCGTCAACCGCTGGACACTGCACGACTTCATGATACGTGAGTTGGGTGGCAAGCGCGAAGAGATAACGAGCGGCATGCGCATGGACACCACACTGCTGATGGAACCATCGGACTTCCTGCAGACTAAGAATGAGGAGCAGATGCTCACCAGTCCGCAACTCAGCGAATACATCGACCGGCAGAAGCAGCGAGGACTGTCGAACACCAAGGCTTTCGAGATTGAGTATCACAAGCGCATAGCCATGTCGTTTGCCTCGTTCATACTGACTCTGATAGGTGTGTCGCTCTCGTCGCGCAAGACACGTGGCGGCATGGGACTATACCTCGGCATCGGACTTGGACTGAGCTTCTCCTACATAATGTTCCAGACCGTGGCGTCCACCTTTGCCATCAATGGCAACATGCCACCGATAATCTCGGAGTGGATACCAAACATACTCTATGCCATCATAGCCTTTGTGCTGTACAAGAAGGCGCCCAAGTAGGAGCAGGTAGAAGAGAAAGACGACCGGCGTACCTGTCACCGCATCACGATGTCGGTTATTACCTGTGCACCGACACTATCGTTAAGACACTGGATTAGCCGGCGCTTGCCCGACAACAGTTCCTGCCTCAGCACCGACGACGACAGTTCGACATAGAGCACCTGATTGCGTATATACACGTTCTTGGTATATGCCGCGATGTCTGGTCCAAGCACCTGCGTCCATGAGTTGACCAGCCTACGTTCGTTAAGTGGCGTCTCCAGTCCTTCATTGCGTAGCAGACGCATCACCAGTGCACCCACACTCTCAGCATCACGACTGTGCATGTCTGCCCTCCTCGGTATTCACCAGTTCTACAACACCATCGGTCACACTGAACAGACGATAGTCCACGTCTGCCGCCTGCAGAATCATGTCAAGGTTGCTGCGGTTGGTATCTGTTATGAATATCTGTCCGAAGCGGTCGCTGCCGGCAAGGCGCACAATCTTCTCCACACGACGTGCATCGAGACGGTCGAAGATGTCGTCGAGCAACAGTATAGGCATGTCGCCCATACGCTTCAGGAACTCCAGCTGTGCCAGCTTCAGGGCTATGAGGAACGTCTTGTTCTGTCCCTGCGATGCCTCACGCTTCATGGCATAGCTGCCGATGCTCATCTGCAGTTCGTCCTTATGTATGCCATGCAACGAGAAACCCATTATGCGGTCCTTGCTACGACCATTGCGTATGACATCCAGCAGTGGTCCGCGAGTGCAGTGCGACTGGTATTCTATGTCCACCGTCTCACTGCCATCGGATATATACGAATAGAAATCTCTGAATATGGGAATGAACTCCTCGACGAAAGCCTTGCGGCGGGCATATATCACCTCGCCCTCGGCAGCCATCATCTCTTCCATTATGTCCATCATCCCTTCGTCGATATGTTCCTCATCCTTGAGCATGACATTGCGTTGCACCAATGCCTTGTTATATCGTATGAGGCGCTCCAGATAGTCCTTGTCATACTGCGAGATTACCACATCCATGAATCTGCGTCGTTCTGCACTGCCACCCTGCAACAGTATGGCATCGTCGGGCGACACCATGACCAGCGGTATCAGTCCTATATGGTCCGACAGTCGCTGATACTCCTTACGGTTTCGTTTGAACTGCTTCTTCCGTCCTGGCTTCATGCCGCAGTACACTTCCTCCTGCGTGCCATCGGCAGCATGATAGAAACCCTGTATCATGAAGAAGGGAGCATCGTGCCTGATGTTCTGCGAATCGATGGCATTGGTAGCACTCTTGCAGAACGACAGGAAGTAGATGGCATCGAGCAGATTGGTCTTGCCCATGCCGTTAAGACCCACGAAACAGTTCAGCTTCTGCGAGAAAGAGACGTTCACCTCGCAGAGATTCTTGTAGTTTAATATACTGATGCGGTCGAGTATCATGTCGCAAAAGTAGGAAGAAAAACGTAGCTCGGGGGACGACTGCGGCAAAAAAAGATAGGGCTTTATTTCATCAATAAACAAAAAGAGCGTACTTTTGCCGTCCGGTAAACATTAACAAGAAAACACGTTACATATAAGTAAAAGAAAAATGGCAGACAATAAGAAGAACGAAGAATTCCTGAACGTTGAGGGTGCTTTGTCACAGTCGGAGGCTTTCATCACAAAGAACAGCAAGGTCATCGTTGGCGCAGTCATCGCCGTAGTTGTGATTATTGCGGGTATCTTCTGCTACAGCAACTTCTATAAGGCTCCACGCGAGCGCAATGCTCAGGCAGCTCTGTTCAAGGGCGAGCAATACTTCGAGAACAGCCAGTACGACGAAGCCCTGCGTGGCGACAGCATCGGATTCAATGGTTTGCTCAAGGTTGCCGATGAGTATAGCGGCACCAAGGCTGCCAATCTTGCCAACGCATACATAGGTCTGAGCTATGCACATCTTGGAGATTACCAGAACGCCATAACCTATCTCGACAAGTTCAGTGCCGACGACCAGATGGTGGCTCCTGCCATCAAGGGTGCCATGGGCAACTGCTACGTGCAGACAGGCGACAACGAGCGTGCCATCAGCCTGCTTCAGGCAGCTGCACGCGAGGCAGACAACAACACCCTCAGCCCCGTCTTCCTCATTCAGGCAGGACAGTTGCTCATCCAGGCAGGACGTTATGACGAGGCAGAGACAGCGTTCCAGACCGTCAAGGACAAGTACTTCAACTCCTATCAGTCGATGGACATCGACCGCTACATCAACGAGGCTAAGCAGTTGAAGGCTGGCAAATAAGGAACTTTAGGCAAGCAACCGATACACACATAACATCCACAGAGGACACCATACGTATAATAAGATGTCGACACAATACCACATACAGAACGAGGCCGCAGCAGAGCAGACAAATGTTCCCTGCGCAGCAGGCATGAGGTTCGGCATTGTAGTGTCCGAGTGGAATAGCAACATCACCGGTGCACTGCTCCAAGGAGCTGTCGACACGCTGAAAGCTCATGGTGCACACGAGGCAGACATACACGTCTACCACGTGCCTGGCAGCTTCGAGCTGACATTTGCTGCACGTTGTCTGGCAGACAATGGTACGGTCGATGCAGTGATTGCACTTGGCAGTGTGGTGCGTGGCGGAACGCCTCACTTCGACTATGTGTGCCAAGGTGTGACACAAGGCATAGCCATGCTGAATGCTGAAGGACGCATTCCTGTCATCTTCGGACTGCTCACCACCGATAACATGGAGCAGGCTGAGGAACGTGCAGGTGGCAGCATGGGTAACAAAGGAAGTGAATGTGCAGTGACAGCGATAAAAATGATTGATTTCGCTTGCACGGTTAAAAAATAGCAGTATCTTTGCACCGCGTTTCACGGCAGTGGGGTGCAACGATAAGAATAAGGGCAAATACCAGAGTGGCCAAATGGGGCAGACTGTAAATCTGCTGGCTTATGCCTTCGGTGGTTCGAATCCATCTTTGCCCACGAGCTCCCAATGAGGGAGACCATTTAATGCGGAAGTAGCTCAGTTGATAGAGCATTAGCCTTCCAAGCTGAGGGTCGCGGGT
>CAYXLA010000079.1:0-10321 GCA_964465765.1 uncultured Bacteroidaceae bacterium
AATCTCTCTCGACCTTTGTCAAGGAACACCCTCAGCTACACGGCATTCGTTTTTCAATGTCAGACTACAGGGAACAGGATTGGCTAACAAACGTACCGCTATACGCTGCGCCCATTTATTTTTAGAAGCTGTTTAAATTTTACTTGAAAATATTTGTGATAGTAGACGATAAATAATTAGAAATCAGTAGGCTAGTTGAAATTATCCGTACCTTTATGGGTATCTAACAAACAAGTTATAAGATTCATGTAGACCATACTCATGGTGGAATACCAGAGCATTACCATTTGTGGGAGAATGGGCATCCCGTGAAGGCAGGAACCGGCAAGAATGCTCATAACGCAGCCTTCCCATTAACGGCGGAGATGAAACAGTTATTAAAATTAGTAAAAAGTAAAGTGCCACATGTGTAAAGAAAGAGAACCTTGGGCTGACTATGTTGGCTACAATCTGTTTGGGTACGAATACAATATCAAGTACCCACCAAACGTGGAAAAATTTGGTAAGGATTTTGGGGGATATGCAACTCCTAATCAAGAAACATTTTTCTATGACTACTGCATCCAGCAGTATGGTGTTGCATTTTCCTACGGAGAAGTTTTATACGAAACGGAATTCACGGATAAGGGGCCAATCTTGACAAACCTTGCAACAAAAGAAGTTCAAGGCCCGTTCGACAGTGCAGTGCAATTACTTGAAAATGCAAAAATTAACGGACGAAAAATGATTGACATGTTGGAGGAATTTCAACATATCGTCCTTCATTAATTCTTGCATAAGAAGACCGTCTTACATTTCTGAAAGGCAGTGGATGAAGTTCTGCTGCCTTTCATTTTTTATTGCTGTCCGGTAAAACTTTTTGAATCGTAAAAGCCCTGCCGTCCGGCTTCACAGCCAGGAGCGGCAGGGCCTCACGCAAGAAGTATGAATTGCGTCTGTTTGTCGACTTATTCGTTGCGCAGGTTCTCGGCAGGATTGGCGTGTGCTGTGAGGCGTACGAGCAGCATGGAGACGAGCACCACGAGAGCCAATACCGCTATGGCGCAGAGCGTGAACAGCCACCACGTGAGCTCTACCTTAACGGCGAACATCTCGAGTATTGCTTCGCCGACACGCCATGCCAGCAGGCAGCCGACCACGGTTCCGGGCACTGCCACCCACAGCAGGTGGCGCTGGAACATGCGCTGTATGCTCGCCATGCTGGCACCGAGTATGCTGCGCACGGCGATCTCGTAGCGGCGGCGTGCCACCTCATCGCGGACGTATGCCACAAGTCCACCCATGGAGATGAGCAGTATGCAGAGTCCGGCAAAGAGCACGGAGTTGCGTATGTTGCGCAGCTGCTCGTAGAGGTTGCCCACCTGCAGGCTCATCATGTAGACGGTGGGCGGGTTTGAGGTCATGGTGCTGTTGACGATGTCCTGCACGCGTGCTATGTTGTCGGACCCCATGTTGTGCAGACGCACGTAGATGTGGTTGCCGCCAATGTAGAGTCCGGAGACGACAAGCGTGGGTCGCTGGTCGCGGTTGCTATGCAGGCTGCCCACCTGTATGTCCTTGTAGACGCCGACGATGGTCAGCGGGTTCTTGTGCTCGTAGGAGGTGACGTTGATCTCCTGCCCTACGGCGGAGCCTGTCCATCCGGCACGCTCGCGCATCTTCTCCACGAAGCTCTCGCTGACCATGACCTCGCGGTTCAGCGAGTCTGCCATGCCGACGGTGAACGTGCGTCCTTCGACCACGGGGATGTCGAGGGTGCTGAAGAAGTCCTCCCCTACACCGTACATGTCGCCGATGTTCATGTAGACTTCGCGCGTCTCGCCATTGTAGACGTTGTCGCCGTTGAGTCCGTCGGGCAGATACTGGTCTGCCACGGTCACTCCTGCCACGTTAGGGTCGGCCTTGAGCTGCTCCATGCAGAGGTCTACCTCGCGTTGCGTCACGCCCTGATAGGTCATGACGAGCGTGTTCTTGTAGTCGTAGCCCAGGTCGTAGTGCGTCAGCTTGTTGTACTGCATGCCGATGACGGCAATGAGTGCGACAAAGAGCGAGGTCAGCACGAACTGCACGAACAGCAGTGCCAGCTTCCACTGCCGCTTGCTCTCGGTGTAGCGGCGGTAGGCGTAGGTTATGGGGATCTTGGTGTAGATGTATGCCGGCAGCAGACCGCAGACCACGGCGATGAGCAGCACAATGGCGGCACACACCACGATGGTGGTTGCGGGGAACAGGCTCTGCAGGCTGTGGTCGAGATACTGCTGCACGACGTCCTGCAAGGCGAAGACTATGAGTGCGGCAAGCGGCAGACTGAGGCAGCACACGTGGACGAACGACTCTGCCAACACCATGCGGCTGATGTCGCCCTTGCCGGCGCCGTAGCAGCGGTAGGTGGCTATGCTCTTGCTGCGGTTGACCATGCCCGAGAGCACCAGCAGGATGTAGTTGAGGACGGAGACGAGCAGCATGATGATGCCGAAGCCCAGGAACACGAAGTTCATGGTGCGTGCACTGTCGTCGTCGAGGTTGAGGTTTTTCAGCGGCTTCAGGGTGACGGTGTACTTCATGCCGGCACGGTCGAGCTGGTCGCCGACGTTGTCGCGTATCATCTTGTCAAGGCGTGCCTGGAGTGACGTGGGGTCGGTGCCGTGGCGCAGACGTACGTAGCTGCGGTAGCGGTCGTTGCCCATCCAGTTGCGGGTGCCGTCGTAGCCGAAGAAGAGCTTGCACGAGGGCATGCCGACGAGCATGTCGATGCCATGGATTGTGGAGTTCTCGGGCACTGACTGGAACACACCAGCCACGGTCAGCTCCAGCTTCTCGTTGAACTTATACTTTATGGTCTTGCCGATGATGCCGGCTCCTGCGGCACGATAGAGTTCCTCGCTGATGTAGACCTGTCCCGCCTTGTCGAGTCCGGTCTTGGGGTCTTCGCCCGAGATGATCTTCAGCGGGAACACATCGAAGAACGAGGTGTCGGTCATGCAGACGCAACCAGCCAGCTCGCGCTGGTCTTCCATGACGAAGATGCCCTCAGCAGAGTACATCGTCGGCGTGAATCGCGTGGCTGCCTCCACCTCGGCACACATGTCCTTGATGCCAGGGGCTATTGCGCCAGACGTAGACTGATAGCTCTTCCAGTCCTCATCCTTCTGCTGGAAGTTCTCCGTCACGACGTAGGTGTCGGCAAGCTGCGGGATGAAGTCGTCGTACGACCGCTGGTAGATGACCTCGGCAAGCAGAAGCAGACCGAGTGCCAGTCCGATGCCAAGGCACAGAATTTTTACGGTGTTCGCCTCACCCTTGCGGAACAGAGACCTGAATGCTCTCTTTATGCTATTCATTGTTTGTATACCTTATTATTTAATTGCTTGTATACCTTATTATATATATAGTGGTTAAGTCAAGTACGGTTTCGTGTCCGGAGTGGTTTCGTGTCCGGCACACGAAGGCTTACAGCTGCTCGGCAGTCTTTACAATCTGTCCGTCGAAGAGGTTGACGACGCGGCTTGCGAAGCCTGCATCCCTCTGGCTGTGGGTCACCATTACGATGGTGGTGCCTTCGGCGTTGAGCTTCGTCAGCAGCTCCATCACCTCCTGTCCGTTCTTCGAGTCGAGGTTACCTGTCGGCTCATCGGCGAGGATTATCTTGGGCTGGCTGACGACGGCACGTGCAATGGCTACACGCTGCTGCTGACCACCACTGAGCTGCTGCGGATAGTGCTTGGCACGGTGGCTGATGGCCATGCGCTTGAGCATCTCGTCGACACGGCGGCGACGCTCGTCGGCAGGCACGCCGAGGTAGGTCAGCGGCAGTTCCACGTTCTCGTAGACGTTGAGCTCGTCGATGAGGTTGAACGACTGGAACACGAAGCCTATGTTGCCCTTACGCACCTTCGTGCGGTCTTTCTCCTTGAGGTGTCCCACCTCCTGACCGTTGAGGTAGTAGTTGCCCGATGAGGGGTTGTCGAGCAGACCGATGATGTTGAGCAGGGTTGACTTTCCGCAACCCGACGGGCCCATAATTGCAACGAACTCATTGTCGGCAACCTCAAGGCTGACGTTGTTCAGTGCCAGTGTCTCCACTTCGGTGGTGACAAACTTCTTAGTGATGTTCTCTAACTTGATCATAGTTCAAAGTGTATGTGTGTTGTTGTTGTGTTTTGTTATTCTTGTCTTTTGTTGTCATTCTGTGCGGATGCTCTCCACGGGGTTGGCATTGGCTGTCTTCCAGCTCTGCAGTGCCACGGTGACGAACGTGATGACGGCTATCAGCACAAACGCTGCCACGAACAGCAGTGGCGATATCTGCGTCTTCACGGCGAACGACTGGAGCCAGCGCGTGCCGATGATGTAGCCTGCCGGTGCGGCAATGGCGAAGCACACGACGAGGATCAGCGTGTAGCGGCGGCAGAGCATCTGCACAATCTGCACGGTGGTGCTGCCCAACACCTTGCGTATGCCTATCTCCTTGCGGCGGTATTCGCTCTCGAACATTGTCAGGCCGAATACGCCGATGATGCTGATGGCGACTGCCAGCAGCGACAGCAGCAGCACCTGCTTGATGAAGAGTGTGTCGTCCTTATAGGTCTGCTCGAGCACCTGGTCCATGAAGCGCACGTTGAAGTCGTGGTTAGGGGTGAACTCCTCCAGCGCACGCTGAACCTCGCTGCGCACGGCACGCATGTCGGCTCCGGCAGACACACGCACGTTGATGCAGTCCAGCGTCTGATGGTACTGCGTGTTGTTGCCACTGATGAGCATGATGGCAAGCGGCTCGTCGAGGTCTTCGGTGCGGAACGACTTGTAGCGGAAGTTCTTGCAGAAGCCCACGACCAGCAGGCTGTCTTCCGAATAGCTGCCTACCTGCTCCCTCGACGGATACTTGGTGCGTGTGGCTTCGTTGTAGATCACGGCATCGTGGTCGGTGTCGGTGAACGTGCGTCCTTCTGCCATGGTCAGTCCCATCACGGCAGGATAGTCGCAGTCGCCCCAGAGCACGTCGTACTCCATGCGCCGTTCGCCACCGCCACGGGCGAAACGCATGATGTCGTTGCCCGTGTTCACGGTCTGATAGGAGAAGCTGACGCACTCGACGCCACTGATGGACTTGAGCCTGTCCTTCACTGCCGCACTGCTCTTCACAGCCTCGGGCGTGCCGTCGGCGACGATGAGCTGGTCCTTGTCGTATCCGTAGTCGGACGTATAGATGTAGCGGCTCTGCAAGAGCATGATGCCGATGAACAGCACCAGGGCGAAGGAGATGACGAACTGCAACGCCACCAGCGATGTGCGCAGCACCTTGCCGCGAGGCGAGAGGCCGAACGAGCCTTTCAGCACGAGTGCGGGCGGGAACGACGTGACGTAGTGGCTGGGATATGCTCCTGCCAGCAGTCCGACGACGATGCTCACGCCGAGCAGTACGGCTATAAGCCCTGTGTTGCTGCCAAAGCCAAGCGTAGCCTTTACCAGCTGCTGCACACCCATGTCTGCCGAGACAACGACGAGGAGCAGCGACAGCAGGAATGCCAACAGACTGATTATGACTGCCTCGACCAGCAGTCCGCCGCGCAACTGTGCTGCTGTGGCACCAAGAACCTTCTGCGTGTTGATGCTACGCAGACGCATTGGCGTCTCGGCAAGGAAGAAGTTCATGAAGTTGACGGCAGCGATGAACACGATGAGCAGCGAGAAGCACACAAGCATGTAGATTGACGAGTGCGAAACCTCACGCGTCTCGGTGTTCGTCATGAAGTGCTCGTCGTTGAGCGAGGTCAGCTGCACGGTGTTGTCGACATTCATGCCTTCACCATACTGCGGCGTGAGGGCTGCCACTATGGCCTTCTGCAGCTC
Source organism: uncultured Bacteroidaceae bacterium (assembly GCA_964465765.1). Classification (GTDB taxonomy): domain Bacteria; phylum Bacteroidota; class Bacteroidia; order Bacteroidales; family Bacteroidaceae; genus Bacteroides. Next base: position 5,851 of record CAYXLA010000079.1, read on the forward strand.
GCCACGCACCTGCTCGAGGTTGCTGTTGTCGTCGATGCGTATGTAGAGTTTGTAGTTCCAGTTGTTCCACGCGCCATCATCACTGTCGCTGGTTGTGAACACCACATCGTGGAACGACGAGTTCTCGGGATAGTCGCGATAGATGCCTGTGACCACCAGATCAACAGTACGTCCGCTGTTGGTGACGCGCCGTACGTTCTTGTTCAGAGCATCGGTGGTGCCGAAGAACCGCATTGCCTGCGACTGGGATATCAGTATGTTGTGCTCGTCGGCGGCAAGCGACTCGGTGGTGCCGCTCAGCATGTCGGGCTGGTAGACCGACACATAGTCCTTGATGCCATCCTCGCGGGATACCTTGAACTCGTTATCACCCACATTCAGAGTGTAAGGGTCACTAAAGCTCCTCAGTCCGTAGGCAAGGATATGTGGTGACGACTTGACGATGTTCTCACCCATAGGACGTGGCATGGTGTAGCCAAACGCGCGGTACTCGGGATCGCTGAAGGAGAACGTCACCAGATATATCTTGTCGCTGTCCTTGATGGAACGGTCGTACCCGTAGTCGTACATCACCTGAGCCATGATGACATAGAACGCTGTGAACGCTATGCCCAGACCGATGATGTTCAGCACGTTGGCAAGGAAGAACTTGCGGAACGTGTAGGTGAAGTTTCTGACTATGGTTTTCATATCTGTCTCTCAGCTTTGATTGTTGTTCTGTCGATTATTCCAGCACGAGCACCTCGTTGTCCTTGAAGCTCTCGTAGCCCGACACGATGACGCGCTCGCCCTGCTCCAGTCCTTCCAGCACCTCATAGTACTGCGGGTTCTGGCGTCCGATGCGTATGTTGCGGCGATAGGCACGCTTGCCATCCTTGTCGACGACGAAGATCCAGTTGCCGCCAGTGATCTGGAAGAATGTTCCCTTGGGTATCAGTACGCTCTCGCTCGACTCGCCAAGCTGCAGGTCTATGTAGTAGGTCTGTCCGCTGCGTATGTTGTCGGGTCTGTCGCCCTCAAACACAAGGTCGGTGCGGAAGTATCCGTCGCGCACTTCGGGGTAGACCTTGCGCACCTTCAGCCGGTAGGTCTGTCCGTTGCGCTCGAAGGTTGCCGGCAGTCCGTTGACGACGCGGTCGATGTAGTGCTCGTCGATTTGCGCCTCAATCTTGTAGTCGGAGAGGTCGTTGATCTGTCCCACCATCTGTCCTGCCGACACGTTCTGTCCCAGCACCACGTCGAGCAGTCCCAACTCGCCGCTGATGGTGGCACGCACCTCGAGCTTATCCTTGCGTCCACGTGTTATGGCTACGTTCTCGCGCATGTTGGCGAGATTGTCCTCCATCTGATCCATCTGCACCGTGCGGTAGATGGAGTCCTGCTCCAAGCGTTGCGACACGAGGTCGTGCTTCTTCAGTGCCAGCTCGTAGTCCTCGCGTGCGGTGAGGTACTCCTCGCGGCTGATGAGCTTCTCGTCGTAGAGGCGCGAGTACTGCTGGTAGGTGCGCAGCTTGCGCTGTGTGTCGACGTCGAGCTGTGCCTTCTCGGTCTCGTTGTTCAGCTTGTCCTGCTGCATGGTGACCTGCGTGTTGCGCAGCAGGTTCTGCTTCTCTGCGACTTCCGACTCAGCGTTGAGGATCTGCAGGTCGAGGTTTGAGTTGCTAAGGCGCAGAATGACGTCGCCCTTGTTGATGTGGGCTCCTTCTTCAACGACCTTCTCCTGCACTATTCCGCCCTCCTCGGCACTGATCTGCACCACCTGTATGGGTTGCACACGACCATTCAGTCGGATGTAGTCGTTGAACTGTCCGTAGCTGACGTCGGCAACGTTGACCGAGCCGGCATCGATGCGCATCGTCGATGCATGGCTGCCGAAGACGGCCCATGCCGTCAGAATCACTACGAGAGCACCTACTGCGATATAGGGTATGTGCTTCTTCTGAATCCCCTTCTTCTTCTCTAACTGTATATCCATTATGCTTGTCCTCTTGTTCTGCTTATGTTATTTGTCAATGTTGTTGCTATCGATTATTGCACCGCCACGGTAGTAGTCCACAAGGCGGCACTTCATGAAGTACGTCAGTTTGCTCTGCAGCAGACTGGCCTGGCTGTCGAGCCATGTGGCAGAGCTGGTCTGCACGTCAAGACTGGTCATCAGTCCTTCCTCGTACTTGCGGCGTGTGACGCGGTAGGCCAGAGCGTCGCTCTCTTCCTTCTTCTCCATCTGTATGCTCTCCTTCAGGTAGCCGTCGCGGTCCTGCACAGCCTGCTGCACCAGCTTGTGCAGCTCTGCACGCTGCTCGTCAAGCTGCTCGAGTGCGATGCGGTAGTTGTTGCGTGCCTTGCGTATTCCAGTAATGGCATCGAGGCGGCTGAAGATTGGTATGCTCAGGCTGAAGCTGAAGTAGGAACCGTGGTTGTTCTTGAACTGGTCGCCGAAGCTGGAGTACTGCTTGTGAAGCTGCTTATAGTAGGATGTGTAGTAGCCCGCACTGGCACTGATGCTTGGCATCACGCTTGCCCATGCCTTGTGGAGTTCCATCTTCAGAGCACGTGCGTTGTAGCCCGACTTCTGCAGCGTTGGGTTGTTCTGTTCTGCCACCTGCCACACGTCGTCGGCACTGATGTGCTCGAGGTCGGCACCGTCGATGACGCGGCTGTCGAGCAGTGTGGTGTCGAGTTGCAGAGGTTCGTCGGCAGGATAGTTCATCTTCTGCTTCAGCTCGAGCATTGCAGTGGCGTAGAGGTTCTCCTGCTTTGTCAGGTTGTAGGCATCGGTGGCTTGCTGTGCTGCCATCTGTGCTACATCGGCTTCACCTTTCAGTCCCACCTCTTCCTGAATGCGTGTCTTGTAGAGCGTGGAGTCGCTCTCTGCCAGCTTCTGGCGTGCCATGCGCACCGTGCCACGGCAGTAGAGTGCCTGGATGTATGCCTGGAATGTCTCGAGAGCAGTGTTGTCCTTCTGCTCCTGCAGGGCTGCCTTACCCATGAGGACGGCAGCACGAGAGCGACGAACCTCATTGACGATGCTACCGCCGCTGAACAGAGGAATCGAGGCAGCGAGGTCGTAGTAGTTGTTGAACGTGGTGACGTCGTTATAGGTATTGGTCTCAGGGTCAATGCTTCGACCGAAGTTATACTGTGCGCTGATTGCTCCTTGCACCTTGGGAAGGAAGCTGCCGAAAGCCTTGAGTCGGTCCAGACTGTTGTTCTTCAGCTCCAGCTCGCTCTGACGGACTGCGTGGTTGTGGCTGACGGCATACTGCATGCAGCGGTCGACTGTCCACACGTCCTGTGCCTGCGCCGCCGTGATGCACGCCGTGGCAAGCAGCATTGTGAGTCCGTGTCTTAGGTTTATCTGTCTCATATCACTCTATGTGTGTGTTATTTCTTTTCTTTTTTCACCCGTCACGTTGCAAGTGCTGTGCCAAAGTCGTATCTCACTGATTGTCTGCAACAAGTGCAATTAGCGCCTCTTGCAAAGTGTCCAACTATTTGACACATGCCTGCAAAATATTGGACACTGGCTACAGTAAGGTGTTGGGTGTTGAGTGTTGGGTGATAATATGTGTTACGTTTTATGTGTTATGTTTTATGTGGACAATATCTCACTGGATTATATAGGCAAGGGCCAAGACGTATATAGGAAAAGGCCCAAAGGTATATACCTTTTGACCAAGACGTATATAGGTCTTGACCAAGACGTTTATAGGCACCATTTCAGGGAGGTTAACCTCGTTGGCACTTGAGGTTAACCTTAAAGGCCCGAGAGGTTAACCTTGATGGCGCTTGAGGTTAACCTCATCACCCAACACTCAACACCACGCCACAGGAGCAATATGCCCCGTCGAAGCAAGTAGCACTTACTTGGTCAAGTAAGTAGTACTTACTTTGCCCTCGAAGTATATCTTACTTTGCCAAGTAAGTGCTACTAACTTTTTTGCGGCAGTTTTCTTGAAAGTTGCCACGTTCCTAAGTCGCATGTCCTTTAGCACGTGTACCTCTTCGAGGCACTAGTATATGATAGCCTGTCTATCCCCAGTCTGCACTGCGTTTAGACTGGGGTTACTAGCTAGTGTACCTCTTCGAGGCACCACGTCCTATAGCGTAGACACACTCACAATGTCTGCATACCCTACAGATATCCAATCACGCCGTGGCAAGTCTCATCCTATTAATGTACAGCCACACGACTGTGAAGCACATGTCAGAGCCTGCATACCCTACAGATGTCCAATCACGCCGTGGTGCCTCGAAGAGGTACACTAGCTAGTAACCCCAGACTAAGGGAACGCAGCGACCGCAGTCTGGGGCAAAAGTACGCCTCCTACCCTGTGCCTCGGAGAGGTACACGCGCCATAGGACGAGAGTGTGTGGTGCGCGCCAGGAATCTATGCTTAGCGCACAACGTACCATAAGGAAAATCATTTATCTTTGCGGTGTGACATATTCAGCAAGAGACGTGGAGTGA
>CAYXLA010000080.1:0-10217 GCA_964465765.1 uncultured Bacteroidaceae bacterium
GAACAGATTACGAAGGTGTTTCGCACTGAGGAGGTGGAGACGATGGCTCTGAACAACGTGAGCCTGAACGTGGACGACGGCGAGTTCGTCGCCATTATGGGACCGTCGGGATGCGGCAAGTCGACACTGCTGAACATTATGGGACTGCTGGACAACCCGACGAGCGGCAACTACTGGCTGGACGGACAGGAGGTGGGGCACCTCAAGGAGAGCGCCCGCACGGCGTACAGACGCAACAAGATTGGCTTTGTGTTCCAGGCGTTCAACCTCATTGACGAGCTGAATGCGGAGGAGAATGTGGAGCTGCCGCTGAAGGCACTGGGCGTGCCGGCACACGAGCGCAAGGAGCGCGTGGTGGAGGTGCTGCAGAAGCTGCGCATCAGTCACCGTTCACGCCACTACCCGCAACAGCTGAGCGGCGGCCAGCAGCAGCGCATAGCCATAGCGCGTGCCGTGGTGACGAACCCGAAGATAATACTTGCCGACGAGCCGACGGGAAACCTCGACTCGAAGAACGGCGCGGAGGTGATGGAGCTGCTGGAGGAGCTGAACCGCGAGGGGACGACGATAGTGATGGTGACGCACTCGCAGCACGACGCGACATTTGCCAGCCGCACGGTGAACTTGTTTGACGGTAGGATTCAGTAAAAACAGAGTGAGAAGGGAGAAAAGAAAGATGAAGACGTTTTTCAAATTTCTGCTGCATAACAAGCTGTACACCGCAATAGAGATGTTCGGACTGTCGGTGTCGTTGGGCTTCGCCGTGTTGCTGCTGTCGTATGCCAAGACGGAGTTCAGCGTGGGCAAGAACGTGAAGGACTGTGACAACATTTATGCCTGCGGCAGCGGCGACTTCGTGGGCATGACGCTGGGTACTGCGCCGGAGTTCTTCTCATCGGTGCCGGAGATACGGGAGTGGACACGCACGGTGGGCGAGGAAGAGTCGAACGTGATGGTGGGGCAGGACTACTACAACGTGCTGCTGGTGGCTGCCGACGACAACTTCTTCACCTTCTTCGACCACGCGGTGACGGGCGATGCGGCAGAGGTGCTGCGTGGCACTGACGATGCCGTGGTGTCGCGGTCGTTTGCCGCGAGGGCATTCGGTAAGGATGACCCTGTGGGCAGGACGCTGACGTTCGGGGACAAGGACTACCGCATCACGGGCGTGTTTGATGACTTCGGTCCGGAGGACGAGTTCAAGGCGGCGGAGATAGTCCTGAACATCGACATGGAGAAAGACCGCTACCAGTGGATGGACAACTTCGGCATGACTGTGGCGTTTGTGAAACTGCAGGAGGGCGCGTCGCCCCAGGAGGTGGCAGACAAGCTGCTCGACAAGTACTGCGACTACTGGGACTACTACGAACGGAGCAATGCGGGCAACAGCTTCATCTGGGGGTCGACGCTGACGCGACTGGACGAGCTGTACTTCTCGCCCATAGAAAAATACGGACATTTGCGGCAGGGCGACAGGAGCATTGTGCTGGTGCTGGGTGCCGTGGCACTGATACTGCTGGTGTCGGCACTGTTCAACTACATAAACCTGACGGTGGCACAGACAGGCCGCCGCGCCAAGGAGATGGCTGTGCGCCAGCTCGTGGGGCAGGGACGTGCCTACATCGTGCGGCAGTACATCAGGGAGGCACTGGTGTTCACGACGGCATGCTTCGCCATGGGCATCGTGGTGGCGCTGCTGATGCGCCCGCTGTTCAATAGCCTGATGAGTGCGGACATCGTGCTGGCGCCGGACATGACGTCGGTGTGTGGTGCCGTGGTGCTGCTGGCAGTGATCTCGCTCGTGGCAGGACTGGTGCCTGCGTTGTTCGTGATGCGCTTCAAGCCCATCGACGTGGTGAGAGGCAGCTTCCGCTTCAAGAGCAAGATGGTGTTTGGGCGTGTGTTCATAGTGCTGCAGAACGTCATCAGCACGGTGCTCGTGGCTGTGGCTGTGGCGATGGCGCTGCAGATGCACCACTTGGCGACACTGCCCGTGGGATATAACACCGACGACATCATCTTCGTCAGGACGTTCGAGATTGGCACGAAGGCAGAGCAGCAGAACATTCTGAGGCAGCGGCTGAAGGCACTGCCGCAGGTGGAGGACGTGGGACTGGCGCTGAACCTCCCGCTGACCTGCGGCTTCAACGGCGTGCACGAGGAAGGCAAGCAGACGCTGTCGTGGCTCAGAGAGGCGGCGATGGACAGCACGGCATTCCGCTTCCTGGGGTTCAAGGTGGTGGAGCAGTACTCCGACGCACTGGACGGTATGGTGTGGATTGACCGCGAGACGCAGCAGCGCTACGGCGTGACACGCGAGAACAACGTCATCGGCGACTACGAGGCAAACCGCGTGACGGTGTGCGGCATCGTGGAGAACTACCGCAGCGGTACGCCGCTGTCGGAGCAGATGAACGACTCGCACAACTCCATACAGGTGATGGGTGCCGATCAGCAGCGTGCCACCATGCAGGTGCTGAAGGTGCACGGCGACCGCAGCGAGGTGCTGGCGGCAGTCAGACGGACGTGCAGCGAGGTGGCTGAAGAGCTGACGGGAATGCCGCTGGTGCTGGAGACGGCGTATTTCGACCAGTATCTGCAGGACAGCCTCAGCGGCAGCCGCAACACCATGACGCTGGTGTTCGTCTTCATGACGATATCGGTGCTGATATCAGCTCTGGGACTGCTGGCAATGTCGGTCTACTACACCGGACAGCAGAAGCGGCAGATTGCACTGCGCAAGGTCTTCGGCTACAGCACGCCGTCGGTGGTGCGGTGGCTGACGGGCAACTTCCTGAAGCTGACGCTCGTAGCTGTGGTGTTGGCAGTGCCCATAAGCGTCATCGTGATAAGGCGCTATCTGGAGGGCTTCTACTACCGCATCGATTTCCCGTGGGGCGTGCTGCTGCTCTCGGTGGTGGCGACACTGGTGGTCGTCATCGCGTCGATAGTGGGACAGAGCGCCAACGCCGCATCGGAGAATCCCGTCGGTGCCCTGAATCAGAACGAGTGACGTTTTGTCATCTTTTCTTGCTGCAAACCGTGCCATAATTGCAAAGGCACGGTTTTTGCTATCTGACAGGTTGACCATTGCACCATACATACGTATATATGTGCAGGCGCTATGGGCAGAAACATAACAGTGTAAATAAAGAAAAGGAATGAAGATATGAGCACAGACAGCAACGAGACTTCCGCCAAGACGGAAGAGCAGCAGCAGGAACAGGCTGCAGAGGTAGCAGCAGAGGAGAATGCCACGAACGCCAACGCAGAGGCAGAGGCCGAAGCAACCGAGGCTCCCGAGGCAGAGACTGCCGGCAACGAGGCTGAAGAAGGCAACGACACCGATAAACTGAAGGCACAGATAGAGGAGATGAACACGCAGCTCGCCGACATGAAGGACAAGTACCTGAGGCTGTCGGCAGAGTTTGACAACTACCGCAAACGCACCCTCAAGGAGAAGGCGGAGCTGATACTCAATGGTGGCGAGAAGACCATAAAGGCCATTCTGCCCGTCATCGACGACCTGGAACGTGCACTGCAGAGTATGGCGAAGACCACCGATGTGGAGGCACTGAAGGAAGGCGTGGAAATTGTCTACAACAAGTTCATGCAGATTTTGGGACAGAACGGCGTGAAGGCTATCGACACCAAGGAGAAGCCGCTCGACACCGACTTCCACGAGGCTGTGGCAATGATTGACGCGCCGAAGGAGGAGCTGAAGGGCAAGGTCCTGGACTGCGTGCAGACAGGATACACGCTGAACGAGAAGGTGATACGCCACGCCAAGGTCGTTGTGGGTAAGTAAATAAAAACGCGGAAAGGAAGAGTAGCATCATGGCAGACAGAGATTACTATGAAGTGCTTGGCGTCGACAAGAGCGCTTCGGCGGACGACATAAAGAATGCGTACCGCAAGAAGGCGATGCAATATCATCCCGACCGTCAGGTCAACAAGACGGATGCCGAGAAGAAGGAGGCTGAGGAGAAGTTCAAGGAGGCGGCAGAGGCATACAGCGTGCTGAGCGACCCCGACAAGCGTCAGCGCTACGACCAGTATGGCAAGGCTGGCGTCGACGGCAACGGTGCCGGTGGCTTCGGCGGCTTCGGCGGTGATGGCGGCGGAATGTCGATGGACGACATCTTCTCGATGTTTGGCGACATCTTCGGCGGACACTCAGGTGGTGGCTTTGGCGGAGGGTCGGCATCGACAAGGCGCTATCGCGGCTCCGACCTGCGCGTGAAGGTGAAACTGGACCTGCACGAGGTGGCTACGGGCGTCGAGAAGAAGTTCAAGCTGAAGAAGTACGTCACGTGTACGGCTTGTGGCGGCACGGGTGCCGAAGGCGGCAACAACGGAGGCGTGGAGACGTGCCCGACATGTAAGGGACGCGGCACCGTGATACGCACGCAGCGCACCATATGGGGAAATATGCAGACACAGACGACGTGTCCGACGTGTGGCGGCGAAGGCCACGTGATAAAGAACAAGTGCCGTGCCTGCGGCGGCGAGGGCATCGTCTACGGCGAAGAGGTGGTGAACGTGAAGATTCCTGCCGGTGTGGCTGAAGGCATGCAACTCTCGATGAGCGGCAAGGGAAATGCCGGTAAGCACAACGGCGTGCCTGGCGACCTGCTGATTGTCATTCAGGAAGAGCCGGACAAGGAGCTGATACGCGACGAGAACGACTTGGTCTACAACCTGCTGCTTAGCGTGCCGACGGCAGCTCTGGGCGGCGCGGTGGAGATTCCGACACTCGACGGCAAGGTGAAGGTGAAGATAGATGCGGGCACACAGCCTGGCAAGGTGCTGCGCCTGCGGGGCAAGGGATTGCCCGACGTGAACGGCTACGGCCGCGGCGACCTGCTGGTGAACGTCAGCGTCTACATACCTGAGGCCTTGAGTCGCGACGAGAAGAAGGCGCTCGAAGGCATGCAGGATTCGACGAATTTCACTCCTTCGCCGAGCGTCAAGGAAAAAATTTTCAGCAAGTTCAAGAGCATGTTTGAATAAAAGCACTACTTTTGTGCGCCCGAACGCTACGTGGCGGAAATCGTGACCGTAGGCGTTGAGGGTGCACAATTTTTTTTTGTGCCTTGCCACTATGGCTCAGTTGGTAGAGCAACGCATTCGTAACGCGTAGGTCCCGAGTTCGAGTCTCGGTAGTGGCTCAAATCACCCACACACACATTTTCATTTTATTGTTGTTGTCGTTATGATGGAACACGATGCCAATCCGTTCAGTAGCCACCCCATGAGGAAGGCGAGCCGCGAGATGTCAGCAGAGTGGGCTCTCAACGTCATGCGCCGTGCTCCCTACATCACGGTGAGCCTCGTACGCGACGATGGTGTGGCATACGGCGTGCCGTTGTCGCTTGCCTCGACCGACGACAACACATGGTACTTCCACTGCGCCCTGAAGGGCGACAAGATTGATGCCATTGCGGCGCATCCGCAGGTGTGCCTCTCGGCGGTGACACGCAGCGAGCCTGTGGTGGACACGAAGAACGGCTCGTTCACACTGTTGTTTGAGTCGGCAATAGCTTTTGGCAAAGCCTCGCTGGTGACCGACGATGAGGAGAAGGTGCGCGCCCTGCGTGCCATCTGCGAACGCTTCCTGCCGCAACACATGGACGCCTTCCAGGCAAGCATCGACCGCAGTCTGAAGAGCACGGCGGTGGTACGCATAGACCTGCTGGCGCCGCCTACGGGCAAGCGCAAAGCCTACGACAGCCACGGCGAGGAGCTCAAGTGGCAGAGGGAAGAAAACCTCCACGACGCTTGACGAACGTGATGAGCCGGCTGAAGAGGCGGTCGGCACGTAGCAGTGACGCATTGCCCGTCATGATGAGGTGCTCCTTGGCACGTGTGAGTGCAACGTTGAGCTTGCGGTCGACCACGGTCCCGTCGACATCGACAAACACATTGTCGGTCAAGAAGTTGAGCTGACAGTATTTCCTAATTGTGAATCCATAGACAATCCATTTGCGCTGACTGCCCTGGAAGCGCTCCACGGTGTCGATAGTGATGTCGTGCAGCTCGTCGCAGCCATGTCGGCCTATCGCCTTGCGCACGGCGGCAATCTGGTTGCGGTAGGGCACGATGATGCCCACGGTCTCCTCCGGCAGGAAGTCTGCCTTCTCCATGTTGTATATGCGCATCACGACGTCGGCAATGATGTCTGCCTCGGCGGTGTTCACCTTGTCGGACGTGTCGGTGAGTGCGGGTGCCGCCACGTCGAGGAACAGCAGACGGTGTGTCTGCAGCATGTCGGTCAGCGTGTCACCGGTAGCGGCTGCACCGTCAAGACTCTTCAGCTGGTGTGGCAGTGGCACGGGATGCAGGTGCCGGTTGTAGAACGCTGTGCCGGCGAAGGCAGCAATGTCGGGGTGCATGCGGCCCTGACGCGTCAGCGCATACACCACATCGTCGCGGTCGTGATAGCGCCGCAGCAGTCGCTCGAACAGCGACAGGCGGCAGTCGGTGAGGCCGATGGCGTTGAGCAGAGCGTCGTCGACGCGCGACACCTCTTGCGTCTGCTGCACCACTGCCGGCAGCTGCTTGTGGTCGCCAATCATCACGAACTTGCTGATTGCCGGCTGTCCGTCGTGGCACGCGCTGAGTATTCCCGTGAGGTGCGGCTCCAGTATCTGCGACGCCTCGTCGATGATGGCGAGGCTGAAGCTCTTCAGCTGGAACAGGTTGAGATGTGAGTTGATGGCTGTCGTCGTGCCCACGAAGACGCGTGTGCCGACAACCTTCTGTCGCAGTTCCGTCACGTTGGTGACGCTGTCGGTCAAGGCGCTGATGAGATATTTGCGGTACTCCGGCGCGCACGTCAGCTCACTGCCTATGCGGACGAAGTCGATGCCCGTCTCCACGAGCTTGCTGCAGATCTCGTCGACAGCCCTGTTGGTGTAGGACATCAGCAGGACGGACGTGCCCTCTTCTGCCAGCTCCTCGAGCAGCGTGTTGAGCATGCCGTAGGACGTCTTGCCGGTTCCGGGAGGACCGATGATGAGGAAGAAGTCGCGTGCCTGCTTGACGCGCAGCGACAGCGTGTCGAAGCTGCCGTAGCTGCCTCGGAGTGTCAGGCTGCTGTCGGTGGCGGGCTCGCGCTGCAGCAGCAACAGGTCGCGCCGCTCCTGAGGCGCCTGCAGGAACGACAGCATGCCGCGATAGAGTGGCGTGAACGACGACTCCATGAAGTCGTGCTCGATGGCCCACAGCCTGTTGCCGTCGGCATGACGGGTGAAGATGCGTGCGTCCGACTGTGGAGCACGCAGTGTCAGCAGAATGTGGCCGTCGGCGGTGATGTCGTTGATGGAACAGCGCACCACCATGGTGCGTCGCGCGTCGGGCTCGTCGCCGTCGCGGTAAGGGTAGAGGATTACGATGTCGCCCGTGCGGAAGTTGCTGAGGTCGTTGTCGGTGTCGTCGCTGAAGCGCAGCTTCACCTCGGTGATGCGCCCTGTGGTGTTGCCGTCGGGACTGACTAGCGTCAGGCGGTCGTAGATGTTGCCGGCGTGGCGCTTCTCGTCGGCACTGTTCTGCCATGTTGCGGCGAAGCCCGAGTTCTCCTTTGTCTTGTTGCCCAGCTTCGCCAGTACGTGCTCGTTGCTGATGAATGTCAGGAAACGGAAGAAGTATGCCCGCTCAAGCTCCGACGCCAGGTGCACGGTGTCGAGCACGGCGGCAATCTGCGGTCGCTGGAAGGACTTCCACAGCTTGCCGTCGACGCCTTTCTCGTTCAGGCTGTCGGGCGTCAGCTTGTCGAGGATGCGCCATGCACCGTCGGCAGTCAGCCGCATCTCCGTCCATGCAATGCCGTTACGCACCTTGATGGCCTGGAATATCTTTTCGGGAGCCATGCCGAGCGCCAGCAGGCTCTGGCTGTACTTGGAGTAGAGCAGGAAGGCATGCAGCTCACGGCCGTTGGCGTCGTAGCGGTCGCGGCGGTCGTAACGAATCAGCAGCATGTAGAGCAGCAGCTGCACGTAGTGGTCGTTGGTCTGCTGCGGACGTACGAAGCCGTCGTAGGGGAAGCGTCCCTTGCCCGACTTCTGCTCGATGAGCACCTTGTAGTCCAGCTGCAGAAAGTCCATACGCCCTTGCAGTCCCAGCGTCTCGGAGACGAGCGACGGTTCGGTGATGCCCTCCTTGCGGTCGAAGCTGCTGACCTCCTGCGGCAGCCATCGGTCGAGAGCATCCTCGATGTGCTGCTTCTGCTGCTGTGCTTCCGTGTGGAATGTTGCGCCGATGTCGGCGGTGAGCAGATTGAGTGCGTCGTGACGGAAGAAGTCGGTCACGCTGTCGCGGTACGGGCGTCCTTCGCCCTGTCGGTGCAGCTCCTCGTCGAGCAGCTGTCCGGCGAAGTTTCCAAGCTCGATGGCTTCGTTGGAGACTGTCGGCATGAGCCGTCGCACGATGTTGACGAGCGGCGAGTCGGCGTAGTGCGTGAAGCACCGTGCCACCGAGGTCACGTCGACCAGATAGTCGGGCTCCACGATGATGAGCTCGGGCATGATGGTGCCGTCGTCGCCAAGACGCGGACGCACAAGGTTGAGCTGCATGCCGGCATGCAGCATGGGGCGCAGGTAGGTCCAGTCGTAGTCGTAGTAGCTGTTGCCGTGACCGTAGCACGCGCGGCTGTCGCCGCCGTCGCCATAGCCGTCGATGGTGCCGTAGATGAGGTCGTCGTCCCATCGGGTCACAATCATTCGCATGCACTCCGTCAGCAGTTTCGGTGCAGAAGGTCGCACGGCGTCGTCTGCCGGCAACAGTGCCGCCACGCTTGCGGGAATCGGCGTGCCGTCGACAAGTGCGATGAAGCGGCATAGGGCTTTCAGGTCGTGGCGGCAGGATTCCCGCAGCTCGTCGTCGGGTGTGCTGCCACGCCGTCGGATGCGCACGCGTGCAGCGTTGGCTGCCATCGACAGCTGCTGCTGTGCCTTCGCCTCCTTGAGCAGATGGTCCATCTTGGCAAAGGGACCGCTGAAGTTGAGCGGTGAGGCTGCCGTGCGCTGGTCGAGGAATCGCAGCAGAATGTCGGCATAACGGCGATAGACAGCCCGCCAGTCGGGCTCGAGGCGTACGGCATCTGCCAGCTGCACCATGAGGCTGTCGCCCGTCTCCGGATAGCGCACTCGGGGCGCCTGTGTCTGGTCCTCCTCTACGTGCTGCCTGCTGCGGCCGCGCCGCTTGTCTGCCGATGTGTCCTGTACTGTCATTGTTGTTCCCCTCTGCCGTGCCGTCTGTGGCGGCAACAAACATGCAATATTCGCAAAAAAACTCTGCTCGTGCAAAATTTCCGGTGCTTTATGCTACCTTTGTGCATATAAACACAGTGAAGAGAGTATGAAGAAATACAGCATCGAAGACCTGAAGCAAGAGAGATGGTTCGACCACTATGAAGGCGACATCTTTATAATGGACGACATCAAGAAGCTGCCGCTTATGGAGAGCAGCATTTTCGAGACCGAGATACTGCTTGTCATCATCTGCGAGAGTGGTGCGGGCGAAATCAATGTCAACGACCGCCTTTACCGCCTTGGAGCCGGACAGATGCTTGTCTGCATGCCCCATGCGCTCTTTAAGAACTATCGTGCACTGACCGACGACTTCAACGTGTTTGTCCTCGGACTGTCGACCTACAACTTCAACCTCTCCCTGTTCAGCAACCGCAATGTCTGGAAGACGTTCTATTACATCTATGCCAATCCGCTGGTGAACCTCTCCGAGCACGACATGCACATCCTGTCGCTGTATTATCAGCTGTCGGAGGCAAAACTTAAATGTAGCGACGACGTATATCACAAGGAGATTGTCAACACGCTGCTGCTCGGCGTCGTCTACGAGCTGCTGAGCATCATCGACCGTTCCGACGGCGGCAAATCGGAGGTCGCGAATCTCGGGCAGGGCGACGTACTGTTCCGCCGCTTCATAGAGCTGCTGGCACGCCACGAGGGTAAGGTACGCTCCGTCGCAGCCTTTGCCGACGAGCTGTGTGTGTCGCCGAAGTACCTCAGCTCTGTAATCAAGGCCTCGTGCGGACGCACGGCGCTGGAGCTTATTCACGAAAGCTCCATCCGCTCTATCATGCGACAACTCAAATACTCGGACAAGTCGATAAAGGAGATCTCGAACGAGATGGGCTTCTCCAGCCTCTCGTTCTTCGGCAAATTTGTCAAGTCGCAGCTCGGCGTCTCACCCAAGAA
>CAYXLA010000081.1:0-10147 GCA_964465765.1 uncultured Bacteroidaceae bacterium
CCGGCGATGAACCAGAAGCCTGGTTGCGGCACGTTGCCATAGTCATGATAGGTCTTGTCGAGCAGGTTGTTTGCCTCGACATAGAGCTTGTACTTCGGCGCATCCCACGACAGGCGTGCATCCAGAACGCCATAGGAGCCATAGGGACGTGTCTCTCCAGTGAGAAGCTGATAGTTGCCTACACGCTCCTGCCATCGATAGGACAGGCTAAGGAGCAGACGGCTCCATGGGTTGAAGTCGGCACGTGCCACGAACTTGTGCTTTAGATATTCCAAAGCATACTGCGACTGCATGTAGCTCTCAAGGTCCTTGTCCTGGTCGATGTAGCTATAGGACAGGTTGAAGGAGCGCAACAACGTCTGCCGCGGCAACAGACTAAGGAAGTCGAGCGCAAGCGAAGCCTCGACGCCGAGAGCGTTGACCTTGGTGTGGTTGACCGACTGCCACTCTGCACTGTCGCCATCGCGTGTGTCCTTGATCCAGTCTATCATATTCTTGCCATGATGATAGTAGACGCTCGCCGTGGCACGCACGCCGTGCGATAGCCACTTTAGTCCGAACTCATACGCCTGCATCTCTTCGGGCTTGAGATACTTGTCGGCCTTGTAGCCACCTACAGAGTAATAGAGTTCTGTGAACGTTGGCATGCGCAGCGAGGTATTGAACGAGGCGTATGCCTTGAGGTTCTCGGCAAACTGATAGCTCGCATCTGCCCCAGGATAGAAGCGGAAGCCCATCTCGTTCCATGTGTTCTTGACGGCGATGAAGCCTGCCGACATGGTGAAGCGAGGCAACAGGATGTTGTGCTCCAGATGGAAGCTGAGGTTGCTGCGATTGAGTCCGAGGGTGTAGTCACGGTCGGTGCCATGGATGTGACGCGGCTTGTCGAGCGGCTCGCCAAGGTTTGCGCTGACGAGGTCTTCGTTGCGAAACTCCGCACCGAATGCAGTCTTTCCCAATGCCCATTCGGCATAGCTGTTGAGGTTGAGGCCGAACACGTCGGTACGGTTATAGTTGAACGGCACCTTCTCCTCACTGCCACGAAACAGTTCGAAGCGGTCCTGGTTGCGGTTCCAATAGATGGACGGACGGAAATGGAAGGTCTTGCCCTTGGTCTCAGCCTGCAGGGCGGTGAAGAACTTGCGGGTGTGTTCGAACTGGTCGTCGTATTTCGAGCTGTAGAACGTGTTTGACCCGAAGTCCTTGTCGGACATGCCGGCATGCCAACGTATGTCTACCTGATCGTCGCTGTAGGAACCTTGGTAGAACAGCTTGATGTTGCGCAGGTCGCTATTGAGCTTGCCCGCCTGACTGCGAGTGTAGCCGTCGCTGCGGGTGTAGCCTGCCGACAGCTGGTTGTTGAACTTGCCGGACACCACATTGGCACGTCCACCGCCGGAGGCGTAGCCATAGGAGCCACCCTCGATATGCACGTCGGCACTAGTCTGCTTCTCTGTGCGCGTCACGATGTTGATTGCACCCACGAGAGACGACGTGCCATAGACGCGTCCTGCCGGTCCTTCGAGGACCTCGATGCGCTCAATCTCGGAAATGTCTACAGGAAAGTCGGCAGAGTTGTGACCTGTCTGCGGGTCGCAGATGTTGATGCCGTTGAGGAGTACGGTGATTTGTTCGTCGGTGCCTCCACGTATGCTGATGTCGGTCTGTGCACCCATCGGTCCACGTTGCCTGACATCGACGCCGGCGGCGTACTTTAGAAGATCGTTGACACTTTGTGCCGGCGCGGCAGCAATAGCCTCGCGGTCCAGCACAGTTACCATTCGCGCAGCCTGGGAGGCTGTCAGCGGTGCCCGTGTACCAGTCACCTCCACCTCGTCCAGCTCGTAGAGCTTGTCTGCGACAGTGACCTCGGTCTGTGCGGAGACGATGCCTGTGTTGGCAAATGTCAGCGATGTGAATGCAAGCACACCGATGGTGATCTCCTTCCTGAGGCTGGCAAACGATGCATACGGGCTGTTCTTGAACTGGCGGAAGCGCACAGAACGGGAGCATCCTTTCTGAATGTTTTCTGTTCTCATTTGGTTTAATGAATGTTGTTTATAAAAAAGTGCGGCGCAAAGATACGCCAAATATGCTTATTGCCACTGCATGAGGGTGCGCAGAAAAGCTGTCAGCTCTGTCGCCATACGTTCGTGTTGCCGCAGACTGGGATGATAGTTGGCGCCATAGCCCAACGAGCCGTCCTGCGGAGACATGTCGAAGCGGTAGACCTCGTTATCGCCTTCCGACCGAAGGGCAGCTACTGCCTTGTCCATGGCCGCACGTACATCGGCGAGCGACTTGCCAGAGAGCATGCTGCCACTGAGAAGCACAATCTTGGCTTCGGGATATTTGGCACGTACGTGCTCGACAAAGGTCTTGTAGGCGGCAGACATGCGGGTGGTGTCGTAGCGTTGCTGCGATGTGTCGTTGGTGCCAAGATTGATGCACACGACTTGCGGTGTGTAGCGCGTGTAGTCCCACACGTAGGTGCTGTCGTAGAATAGTGTACGGTCGTAGATGGCAGGCATGGCATCGGGCGACCCTTCAAGAGGCTGTCCCCAGTTGCGATAGATGCCTATGCCACTGCGTGCCACTACCACGTGTTGTGCATTGAGGCGGCGTGCTGCGATGGCTGCATAGGTATGATAGTGGTTCTCGGTGTCGTAGCTGAATGGGTTCTTCGGGTCATCGTCTTCATTGCCATAGCCGCAGGTCATGGAGTCGCCGATGAACTCAATCCGTCGTGCAGGCTGCTGAGGACTGTCAGTAAGGGTGCTGCCAGCGTCGACGATGAAGCCATGGAACGCCGGATGCAGGTCATAGCCTTCGACAGCATACATTATCCGTGCGGTGTGGATGCCACATGACAAGGATTCGGCAAGGCTGATGATGGAGTCGGTCTCTGCCATGCATGACACCTTCTGCGGCGCAGCATCGTCAATCTGCACCATGAAGTATCCACTGTGTGGCTTGACAACCATCTTGAGAGATGTGCCGCTGAACGACACCACAGCCTGTGTGCCCGGATAACTGAAGAGCACATGCCCATTGGGGTCTATACAGGTACGTCCTATGTAGCAGATGTGTCGGTCTGTGGCAGGGACAAAAAGCCCCTGCGCGGCAACGCGGTTGTTTGCCAGGCAGGGGATGAGATGCATCAACGTCAGCATCAACAGGAGCCGGAGTGTGAATGTCAGTCTCATGGCTTTGATGTCGACCTTGTGCGTGTGGGTACTCCTTATTATATATATAGGACTACAGGAGTGTCTGTATCTTCTCGGCAATGACAGAGATGTCGGTCGTAGGCTCATAACGCTCGATGACCTCACCCTTCTTGCCGATGAGGAACTTGGTGAAGTTCCACTTTATGTCGGCTGTGTTCTTGTAGTCAGGGTTCTCTTTCGAGAGCATATCGTCGAGAAGCTTGCCGATGGGATGGTTCAGGTCGAAGCCTCCGAACGGCCGTTGGCTCTCGAGGAACTTGAACAAGGGGTCGGCTTTGTCGCCATTGACCTCAATCTTCTTGAACTGTGGGAAGCGCGTCCCATAGTTCAACTGGCAGAACTCCTTTATCTCATCGGCGGTGCCGGGTGCCTGCTGACCAAACTGGTTGCAGGGGAAGTCCAGTATGTTGAAGCCCTGACTGCGGAACTTCTCGAAGAGCTGCTCGAGCTCGGCATATTGTGGTGTGAAGCCGCAACGTGTTGCTGTGTTGACAATCAGCATCACCTCGCCAGCATATTCCTTCAGTGATACGTCATGACCCTTACGGTCCTTTACTGTGTAGTCGTAAACTGTCTTCATTTGTGTAGTTTTGATTTCGTCGCTGCCTATCAGAGACCTAAAGCTATGGCCATAGACTGACCCACATTGGTTCGCCTGATGCCCGACGTGCCGCTTTCGCCGTCCTTGACAAACTCGAACAGCATGATGTCGGGGATGTGCTGACCACCGTCGGGCTCCCCATGCTTCCGATCTTCGATGACTGCATTAATACTGTCCCAAGCCTTGACGTTGCTGGACACGACCAACAGATGCTGTATGCTGTTAAGCTTTAACAGGATCTGCAGTGTATCGAGCAACATGGAATCAATCGATGTCATGCCTTCGGTCGACATCCATGCGAACTGAATCTCACCACTCTTTGTCTGTGTCGCCATGCCGTCGAGCTGCTTGAGGTTAGACGGAACGACAATGTCGATGTCGGTACTGTCCTTGTCGCTTAACATCAAGACCTGAATCTCGCAGCCGACATCACCGACGCATGCCTCCATGCAGAGCAATTCGACCCACTCCACAAAGTCCATTGGCTTAATGCTATGGCCGACGGTTTTTTCCAGTTGTTCCTTAATGCGCTGTACGCTGTGCAAAGCCTGCAGGTCGATGAGAACTACAATAGGCTTAAAATCTGTAGACTTGCTGTTGTTCATATCTATGCGTTGTTTGAGGTTTCTGTATCGGAGTTATCTTTTGCAGCCGGCTTGTCGGTTGCAGCAGGAGCATTGCCTCCATTGTCTATTGCCTTGATCTTATCCTTAGCGAGCTGTATTTCATCGCGCAGCTTGTCCATCTTGCGATGCAACTCATTGAGGATGCTGTTGCCAGACTTGCTTGCTGCGTTGAGGAAGCCAAGGTTGTTCTCGTAGGTGTGCAGTTCGTTAGTGAGGTTCTCACACAGACGTACCAACCTGTCGCGTTCGCGGCTTACGGACTGTGCTCCATCGCTCTGCAGGTTGCTAATTGACGAGCGGAACTTGTTGAGACGGCGGCTTGTCCTCTCACTGTTGATGGAAGAGTAGAGATCGTCAACCAGACTACGATACTTGCTGTAAATCTTGTCCTTGTCCTTGAACGGCACATGACCGGTCTCGTTCCATTCCTTCTGCAGCTCGCTAATCTTCTGCTGCAGGTCCTCTCCAGCTTCGGTAGCGAGGGCTTTGAGCTTCTCTATAATCTCTTTCTTGCGCTTCAGATTGTCGACCTCTGCGTCGCGTTGTGACGAAGTGGCCTTCTTGCGCTGCTCGAAGAAGCTGTCGCATGCCTTGATGAAGCGCTGCCAAATTTGGTCGGAATATTTCTTAGCTACAGGACCTATGGTCTTCCACTCTTTCTGCAGTTTTGCCAGTTCGTCGGCAGTGGCCTTCCAGTCGGTGCTGTCCTTCAGCGCTTCTGCCTTCTCGCACAGAGCACGCTTCAGCGACAGATTCTCGTCCATCTTTGTCTTGGTGGCCTTATAGAACTCTGCCTTACGATTGAAGAACTCATCGCATGCCTTGCGGAAACGTCCGAAGATCTTTGCATTCATCTTCTGCGGAGCAAAGCCAATGGTCTTCCACTTCTCCTGAAGCGATATGACCTCCTTGGTCTTGTTGTCCCACTGCTTGTATGTGGTGAGCTCGGCATAGTCGATTGCCTCAATGATTTCGCAGATGACGGTCTTCTTGTCGAGATTGTCCTGCTCGGACTTCTTCAGTTCCTCGAAGTGTTGCTGATGATTGCGGTTGATGACTGCCGAGGCTGCCTTGAAGCGGTTCCACATCTCCTCACGCTTGTCCTTTGCTACAGGACCTGTGTCGCGGTATTCCTGATGCAACTTCTGCAACTGATGGAATGCCGACACCACATCGGGGTCTTGCGACAGCTTCTCTGCCTCTTCGCACAGACGTGTCTTTATCTCAAGGTTCTTCTTGAAGTCGTAGTCGCGGAACTCGTTGTTCAGCTTCAGCAGGTCGTAGAATTTCTCGACGTTAATCTGATAGTTCTTCCACAATTCGTTGACTTTGCTCTGCGGCACCAGGGTTATCTCGTTCCACTGCTGCTGCAGGCGCTTGAACTCTTGGTAGTTCTTATTGGGATCGTCGGGCGAATCAATCAAGTCCTTCAGCTCTTCTATGATGGTGAGCTTGACCTGATAGTTCTCCTCTTTCTGTTTCTCCAGGCTCGCATTGATCTCGTTACGCTTCTCCTTGATGACAGCCATGACCTTCTTGAACTCTTCCTCATCTGGGTCGGATGCAGGGACGAAAGCATCGGCACTGTTGCCTGCCTCGATGAATGCCTTGCGAGCATTCTCTATCTCGACATTGTGCAACTTGTAGAACACCTGCTTCAGCAAGTCAATCTCTGCCTTCGACGAGTTTTCGACATCGGCAGCTATCTCCTTGATGCGAGAAAGTATTTCTTCTTTCGTCATGCGGTGCACAGTCTCGTCTTCTACTGGTGCTTCCTCAGCCACAGACAGCGGCTCGGCAGCAGTAGTCGTCTGTTGCACTTCCGTTTCCTCGCCGGCATTGTCTGCCGGCACAGTTACCGGTGTTATCTCTTCGTTCAGCTTGGTTTCTTCCTGCGCATCCTTTCTCTCAGGAGCCGCATTGTCAAGAGTCTCGGTCGTCATTTGTAAGAGTTTTTAATGTAATCCACTTAATCCGTGCGTTATCAGGACACAAATTAATGAATTTAAAAGTTTATATCATACCGTTAGCGGTGACTTTTTTTGCTGTTGCGTATGTTTACTTGTTTTGCCTGTCACGCCAGCAGAGTCGTGATGCCCATATATATCACCATGCCGATGATGTCGCTTATGATGGTGATGAATGGTCCGGTGGCAATTGCGGGGTCTATCTTCAGCTTGTCGAACGCCATTGGCACGAGCATGCCGAAGATGGATGAGAACATCACCACAGCAAACACACTGATTGACACTGAGTAGGTGACTGTGGCGGCTGCGCCATGTACCACAAAGTTGTAGAGGTAGACAAGCAGTGATATGATGGTGGCATTGATGCAAGCCACCAGTGCTTCCTTGCCCACCTGCTTAAGTGCGTGGCTGGAGTCGAACGAGTTGTTTGCAAGTCCCTGTACAACGATGGCGGACGACTGTGTACCTACATTTCCACCCACACCACCAATCAGCGGGATGAACACAGCCATTTCAGGATGTGCAGCAAAGGTGGTGTCGAAGTTGCCGAGGATGAGTGAGTTGCCAATACCACCAAGTATGCCGATGAGCAGCCATGGCAGACGTGCTGATGTCTGACGAAGCACATTATCGTTGGTTTCAATGTCTTGCGAGAGACCTGATGCCAACTGGTAGTCGCGTTCTGAATGCTCGCGAACCTGATCCATGACATCATCGACAGTGATTTGTCCTACCAGACGTCCGATACTGTCTACCACAGGCACTGCCACAAGGTCGTACTTCTCAATCGCCTGCACCACATCGTCGATGGGCGTATCGACATGCACCATGATGGGGTCTTTGTGCATCACATGCTTCACCTTCGATACCGACGGTGAGGTTATCATCTTCTTCAACGGGAACACACCTATGAGACGTCCGTCGTCGTCGACGACATACACATAATATATATCGTCCATCTGCTCTGCCTGCATGCGCATCTCTCGGAGACATTCGGGCATACTGAGGTTCTCGTTGACGGTCACCATCTCGGTTCCCATTATACCTCCGGCAGTATCCTCATCGTACTTCAACAGGTCTACGATGTCGCCTGCCTGTTCCATGTCGTCGATGTGCGAGAGGACTTCCTCCTGCTTGTCTTCATCGAGGTCACGTATGAGGTCTACGGCATCGTCGGAGTCCATGTTGTCGACGAAGCGCTTGGCAATGGTCTCCGACGGCAGTCCTTCGAGGAGGTCTTTACGGACATCCTCGTCCATCTCAGAGAGCACATCGGCAGCTTTCTCGTTGTCGAGCAACTGGTAGAGGTAACGAGCCTCGTCAAAGTCCAGCTCATTGCACAACTCGGCTATATCGGCAGGGTGGATGTCTGCCAACAGAGCCTTAAGAGCCTTGGCATCTCTCTGCTCGACAAGCTCTTTGGTCTTTTCTATGAAATTGTGGTCAATGTCCATAGCTCACTCTCTGTCTTTGTTGTGTGTTAAACGGATGTGTTCGTACGGCTTTTGAGGTATTCGTCGACCATATTGGTGAGGTCGATGAATTCCTGTACCGACAGCTGTTCCGGACGTTTGCTGAAGAAAGCGTCGGCAATGAACGGACAGTCACCGCCGGTGATGTTCTTAATGGAGTTGCGCAATGTCTTCCTGCGTTGGTTGAACGTGGTCTTCACAACCTGTTTGAGCAGTACGGCATCACAACCCAAGTCGGTTATGCCATTGCGCGTCAAGCGTATGACTGCGCTCTTGACCTTTGGCGGTGGATTGAACACATGCTCATTGACAGTGAACAGGTATTCGACGTCGAACCATGCCTGAAGCAGTACACTGAGTATGCCGTAGGTCTTACTGCCAGGTCCGGCGCAGATACGCTCGGCCACTTCCTTCTGTATCATGCCTGTGCAGCAAGGAATCAGGTCTTTGCAATCGAGCAGTTTGAAGAATATCTGGCTCGAGATGTTATATGGGTAGTTACCAGTGAGCACAAACGGAGCACCATCGAACAGGCTGTGCAGGTCCATACGCAGGAAGTCTGCCTCAATGATATTCTCCCCAAGCTGGGGATAGGCATTGTGCAGGTATTCTATAGACTCATGGTCAAGCTCGACGACCTTCAGCGGTCGGTCTTTCTTCATGAGGAACTGAGTCAGTACACCCATACCTGGTCCGACCTCGAGCACCGGAAGTGCAGGACAAGCATCTACCGTGTCGGCGATGTCGCTGGCTATCTGCAAGTCCGTCAGGAAGTGCTGCCCTAAAAACTTTTTCGGTTTTACTGACTTCATCCAATCTATAATGGTTACTTTTGTCCGTGGCTCGTGGGGCAGCCCTACACACCCTGTGTTGTGGCTTGCTTTGAGTGTAGAGATGCTGCATGAAAGCGGTCTCTACCCACATCCCACAGTGTGCAAAAGTACTTTTTTTTGAGTTAGCAACATCTCTCTGATTCCAAGTTTTGAAGCATAAAGTATGACAGAACGGATAAAAAGATGGTCGCGGACGGTTATTCCGATTCTGCTGGGTGCTTTCGTACTGTATTGGATATATCGTGATTTTGACTTCTCACGTGTGCAGGATGTGCTGCAGAACAACGTCGGCTGGACATGGATGTGGATTTCGCTTGTGTTCGGCATACTCAGCCATGTGCTTAGAGGACTTCGTTGGAAGCAGACCTTGGAACCGTTGGGCGAGAAGCCCAAGGCGCTGGATTGTGTCGATGCTATATTTGTGTCGTATGCTGCTAACCTGGTCTTTCCAAGAGTGGGAGAACTGGCGCGTTGTGGCATACTGAAGAAGTATGACGGTGTGTCGTTCCCGAAGTCTGTGGGCACGGTTGTCACCGAAAGACTAATAGACTGCCTGTGCATGCTCGTTATCTGTGCCTTGACTTTCGTCCTGCAGATGCCTGTATTTGTGCGCTTCTTTCACGAGACGGGCACGAAGATTCCTTCGCTCAGTCATCTGGTGCAGTCACCATGGTTTTATGTCTCGGCATTCTGCGTGGTAGGTGCTGTGGGCATAGTCATCTTCCTGCTGAAGGCTCTACCCATAGGACAGAAGATGAGCGAAATTCTTCGTAACGTCTGGCAGGGTGTGTGGTCTGTCGGCAAGGTCAGGAATCTACCTCTGTTCGTGCTGCTTACCATCTCTATATGGGTCTGCTATTTCCTGCATTTCTATCTCACGTTCCTGTGCTTCTCTTTCACTTTGGGACTTGATGCACTTGCCGGACTTGTGATGTTTGTCGGTGGAACCATTGCCGTGATAGTTCCCACACCCAATGGAGCCGGTCCATGGCACTTTGCAGTCATAACAATGATGATGCTTTATGGAGTAGGTTATGAAGATGCCGCTTCGTTCGCCTTGATTGTGCATGCCATACAGACACTGCTCGTAATAGTTCTTGGCGTGTGGGGTTGGATGCGTCTGGCTATATCAAGAGAACGCACCAAGATTTAAAGAGGCTACACCATTATATATATAGGAGCACACCACTATATATATAGGAGAATACACCATTATATGGGTCAGTAGAAAAAAGGTGGGGATATTTCCATATCCTATATGTATGTACCTCTCCGAGGCACATTAGGAGGATGTACTTGGTCAACCCAATATACTGGCTTCAAAAGGTAAGTACTACTAACTCGACCAAGTAAGTACTACTAACTCGACCAAGTAAGTACTACTAACTTTGAAAGTTAGATATACTGGCTTCGGCAGGACA
>CAYXLA010000082.1:0-9550 GCA_964465765.1 uncultured Bacteroidaceae bacterium
AATGTGTGCCAGTCCTCGTAGCTAATGATTGGTCCACATTCCGTCATGCCATAGCCCACGGTGTAGGGGAAGCTGATGGAGTTGAGCAACCGTTCTATATCTTTGTTGAGCGGTGCACCACCAATAATCATCTCCTTCATCTCTCCACCGAAGCCTTCGATAATCTTGTGACAGATCTGTTCCTTCACCTTGGCACTGATGACGGGCAGCTTCAGCAGCATCTTCATCGACAGCTTCTCGAGCTTTGGCAGCACATTCTTCTTTATGACCTTCTCGACCACCAGCGGTACGGTGACGACCAGCGTAGGCTTGACATCGCAGAAAGCCTGCGATATGACCTTGGGCGACGGCGTGCGTGTGAGGAAGAAGATGTGGCAACCCACGCAGAATTCGAACAGGAACTCAAAGCTCATGCCGAACATGTGTGCCATGGGCAGAATGCTGACTATGCGGTCGCCGACATGCAGGAAGGGCAGCTTCTCCATGGCAAAAGCCATGTTCGACCACAGCGAACGATAGGGCAGCATGACGCCCTTCGACGAGCTGGTGGTGCCCGATGTGTAGTTTATCAATGCCAGCTCTTCGGGCTGGTCGTGATGGAAGGACACGTGTTCCTTGCGGAAGTTCTTGGGGAACTTTTGTCCGAAGATCTCGTTGAGATGCTCGCGGCTGTAGTTCAGACCTTCGTTGCGCGACATTATTATGGAGAAGTCGGTGAGCAGGATGATGCCGTCGAGGTTGGGCATCATTTGTTCGTTGAGGTTCTCCCACACGCGGTCGCCAACGAAGAGGAAGCGTGCTCCAGAGTGGTTGACTATGTGGTGGACATTGTCTGCCTTGAACTCGTGCAGTATGGGTACTGCCACTGCTCCGTAGGACAATGTGGCAAGGAAAGCCACACCCCAATGGGAGGAGTTGCGTCCACAGAGAGCAACCTTCTCGCCCTTCTTCAGCCCGATGTGTTCGAATAGGATATGTATCTTCTCTATCTTGCGTGCCACGTCTTTGTACTGCAACGTCGCTCCGTTGTAGTCGGTCAGCGCGTCAAGATCCCAATAATCTTTAATAGCTTTCTCTATCAAAGCCAAGAAACTCTGTTCCATAATAATTGCACAAAAGTTGAAAAACTGTGCAAAGATAGGTGTTCTTCCATAATATCCAAACTTACGCAAGTCGAAAATGCAATGGTCCTATGAGTATGGACCTCTCTATAATGGTGTTGAGTGTTGGATGTTGAGTGTTGGATGTTGGGTGTTGGATGTTGGGTGTTGGGTGTTGAGTGTTGGGTGTTGGATGTTGGATGAAACGTGTTATGTGTTATGTTCCGGTCCTTCATGTATGTACCCCATATGGTGCCTGCGGCACCGTGAAGCGGGATGCGTGATGCGTGAAGCGTGCATGTCCTGTGGCGCGTGTACCTCTCCGAGGCACGGGAATATGGTATCACTTCTATCCCCAGTCTGCGCTGCGCTTAGACTGGGGTTACGCATAATTCAGCCTCTCCGAGGCTGCACGTCCTGTGGCGTAGAGGCACTCGCGATACATCATTAATATCTGTCACGCTTCACGCAACACGCTTCACGCTTCACGTTTATGTACCTCTTCGAGGCACGATAGGGTGGGTGTCATGAGGCCCCAGTCTGCACTACGCTTAGACTGGGGTTACGCATAATTGTGTCTCTCCGAGACACCACAGCAGGATGCTTGCTCCTTGTAAAAGAGCAATATCGGCATAAATCCACATTATAGGATATGTTGCCTTGGATTGCACTTACGCTATAGGACGTGCAGCCTCGGAGAGGCTGAATTATGCATAACCCCTGTCTAAGCGCAGCGCAGACTGGGGCCCCAAGCGTCCTCCCAATCGTGCCTCGGAGAGGTACATACATAGAGGATAGGTTAACCCAACATCCAACACCCAACACTCAACACTATCAGTGCTTTAGTTGTAGCTGCGCCGGTCAAGGAAGTCCTGGAACTGCTGCTTGTAGCTGTCGCCTATAGGCACATAGGTCTTGCCGAAGACGATGCGGTTGTGGTCGACGACGCGAATCTTGTCTTTCTGCACGATGAACGAACGGTGCACACGTATGAAGCGTGACGGTGGCAACATGTCTTCAAGACTCTTCATGCTCATCAGCGAGAGTATGGGTTTCGAAGCACCTTCCTCGTAGATCTTGACGTAGTCCTTCAGCCCTTCAATGTAGAGTATGTCCTTCAGCTCAATCTGTATGAGCTTGTATTCGCTCTTCACGAAGATGCTTTTGATCTCTTCGCGTGGCTGCTCCAGCAGTTCAAACCATTGCACTGCCTTGTTCACTGCACCGAGGAAGTCGGCATAGGAGATGGGCTTCAGCAGATAGTCCAGTGCATTGACCTTATAGCCCTCGATGGCATACTGCTGAAATGCAGTGGTGAAGACTATTCGTGTCTTCGGGTCAATCATCCTCGAGAACTCCAGTCCGCTAAGGTCGGGCATCTGTATGTCGAGAAAGATGAGGTCGATGTGCTTATCGGGCAACTCCTTCATGGCTTGTACTGCACTGGAGTATTCGCCTGCAAGCTCCAGTGTAGGCGTCTTCTGTACGTAGCTTCTCAGCAGTCCGAGTGCCAAAGGCTCGTCGTCGACTATTGCGCATTTCAGTTTCATAACCGTTCCTTTAATCTGTCTATATATATAATAAGGTGTAGCTCTATATAATAAGGTGTAGATTTCTAAAGATCCCCACTTATATGTAGTGTTATCCTTGAGTAATATTCCTTGCCGTCGGCACTTGTGCCTTTCTCCCACTCATACTTGCCAGGATAGCTAAGGTCCAGACGTCGCTGCACCTGTTGCAGTCCGATGCCACTACCACTCTTGTCCTTAGCAGTCTTGGGGAAGTTGCTGTTGACAATGTTGCACTTAATGGTGTCGTCCTCCTCGCTAAGTGTTATGTTTATGAAGCTTGGCTCGGTGGGGGAGATTCCGTGCTTGAAGGCATTCTCAATCAAAGATATGAATATAAGTGGAGATATCTCTGTCTGCGAGTCTTTTTTTACATTGAACTCCGTCGTCACACTGACATTACCCGACAGACGTATGCGCATCAGCTCGATGTAGCTGCGAATGAACTCCACCTCTTTGCTGAGTGTTGTGGTTGGTTGCTGGTTGTCGTAGAGCACATGGCGCAGCAGCTTGCTCAGCTCCTGTACGGTGCTTTGTGCCTTGTCGGTGTCGAATGCAATGAGTGCATAGATGTTGTTCAGCGTGTTGAGCAGGAAGTGAGGACTCAGTTGGTTGCGCATGTTCTGCACCTCAGCTTCTGCCAGCTGTTTGGCAGACTCCTTCTGTTGTGTCTCCAGTTGGCGCCATCTGGCACTCATCCTGATGAACGTGGCTACGAATGCCACCATGATGTATGGCATCATGTCGGCAACAAGTCCTCCCCATGTAATCATTGGCCGGTCCAACGGAACGCCGTTGTAGACGATACGTCCGTCATAGAATGGCAGATATGGCCATATCATGAAGAAGCATACGCTGCGCAAGAGTGCAAGGGCAAGCGCACCAAAGAAATTGGTCAGCATGAATGCGGCGGTGCGGTTGGCAAACAACAGCTTCGGGATGAGCAGGAAGTAGTTGCCATAGAACACCAGAGCAATGAACGCTTCGGCGGGAACAAACCACATGTTGTACACCGTGAATGGCAACGAGAATCCTGCCCGCATCATCGTCAAGTAGGGAAGGATGTAGATTATTCCCCATACAGCCACGTGCGGCCACGCTTTGCGGAATATGTCCTTGATGGTTGAATCTGGTTTCATTTGTTTCTCTTAAAATAGATCAGTGCAGCCGATGCGGCACATGCCACACAGCTGCACTGACATTCTTGGGTTATTCGTATCTGATTGCGTCAATCGGGTCAAGGTTGGCAGCCTTCTTGGCAGGATACCATCCGAAGAATACTCCAATGAGCGTGCAGACCACGAATGCAAGTCCTATACTCGAAGAATCGATCACCACTGGCATGTCCATTACCTTCAGTGTAATGACTGATCCCAGACATCCCACGATGATGCCTATCACACCACCTGCCAGACACTGCACCAGAGCTTCGATAAGGAACTGTGCAAGGATGTCTGCACCACGTGCACCGACTGACATTCGCAGACCAATCTCGCGTGTACGTTCGGTGACGGACACATACATGATGTTCATGATACCTATACCACCCACGAGCAGCGATATACCAGCTATACCTGCAAGCAGTGCTGTCAGCATGCTCATGACGGTGTCCATCATCTCCATCATCTCCTGCATGGAGCGTATGGTGAAGTCGTCATCGTCCGTGGCTTTCAGCTTGTGTGTGCGGCGCAGTATCTGCTTCGTCTCGTTCTCGGCATTGGTCGTCAGCTCTTCAGACAGTGCCGAAGCCATGATGCTGCCCAGATAGGTCTGCGACAGCAGTCGCTTCATCACCGTGGTGTAGGGCGCAAGGACAATCTCGTCCTGGTCCATACCCATTGAGTTGTAGCCTTTAGCCTCGAGCAGTCCGATGACACGGAACGGCACACCGTTCAGTCTGACGGTCTTGCCTATAGGGTCTTGGTCGGGGAAGAGGTTGTCGGCAATGGTCTTACCAATGACTATCACCTTTGCCGACGTGCGCTCGTCTGCCTCGGTGAACATCTCTCCCTCTTCAATCTTGAGCTGACGTATGGTCAGGTAGTCCACGCCTACACCGCTTATCGAAGCAGGGTAGTTGTTGCCACCGGCAATGAGCTGTCCCGATGACGACACGCTTGGCGATATGGCCGAAAGGAATGTTGCCTCGCTGCGCAGTGTCTCGTAGTCGGCAATCTTCAGCGTCTGCATGGCACTGGCTTCCTGACGTACGCCGCCTCGTGTCTCGCCTCCAGGCATTATGGTGATGATGTTAGTTCCCATCTCAGAGATCTGACCCTTCACCTGTTCCTTTGTTGCCTGTCCGAGGCTGAGCATTGCAATCACCGACGCAATGCCGATGATGATGCCTAGAGCGGTCAGGAACGAGCGCATTTTGTTGTTGGCAATGGCCTTGAATGCTATTCTGAATAGATTAGTGAAATTCATATATCCGGGCCTCCTCAATCGTTGTCCTTTGGAACAGGCAGTGCGGCAAGTGCCTCTGCTGCGTCTAGGATGTTGTCGTTCAAAGTATCACTCTTTATCTGTCCGTCGCGCAGCTGTATGGTACGTGTACTATACTGTGCAATCTCCGGATTGTGGGTGACGAAGATTATGGTGCGTCCTTCGGCATGCAGCTTCTGGAAGAGCACCAGTATCTCGAATGATGTGCGGGTATCGAGGTTACCCGTTGCCTCGTCGGCAAGAATCACTGCAGGATCGTTGACCAGAGCTCTGGCTATAGCTACGCGCTGCATCTGTCCACCCGACATCTGGTTGCTCTTGTGCTCCAGGCGGTCGCCCAGACCCACAGCTATCAGGGCATCGACGGCACGCTTGCGGCGCTCTGATGCCGATATCTCATCATTGTACATCAGTGGCAGTTCCACGTTCTCCACAGATGTGGTCTTAGCCAGCAGGTTGTAGTTCTGGAACACAAAGCCAATCTTGCGGTTGCGTAGTCGTGCACGTTGGTTCTTCGACATCGACTTCACAGGCACACCATCGAGTATGTATTCACCGCTCGTAGGGGTGTCGAGGCAGCCCAGTGTGTTCAGCAGTGTGGACTTGCCCGAACCTGACGTTCCCATTATGGTGACGAACTCGCCCTCGGTGATGGTGAACGAGACGCCACGCAAGGCGTGTACTGTCTCCTCACCGACGATGAAGTTGCGTCGTATATCATGTAGTTCAATGACTGCTTTACTCATAGTTGCTCTATCTGTTATATATATAATAAGGTATATACATGTGCGTATGTCTCAGTCATCACATAGGACCACCGGGGCCAGGACCGCCAGCGCCAGGACCACCACCAGGACCACCGAACATGCTATTCTCGCGCTGTGACAGTGAGTCGAGTTCGTTCATACCTGTGTCGATGCGTGCCTCGAGTACTACTTCTGTGCCTTCGGGCAGTCCGCTAACGATCTCTGTAGTCGACTCACCCTGCACGCCTGTCTTCACCTCGTGTGCGGTGAAGGTGTTGCCTTCCTTTGTCCACAGCTTGCTTGTGGCACGCACGTTGTTGACTGTTGCATTGCCCACAAGTTCCTTGGTCGGGGTGAAGCGCAATGCCTTGTTGGGTACGGTCAGCACGTTGTCGCGTTCGTTCTTGTAGATTGTGACGTCGGCTGTAAGTCTTGGCTTCAGCTTCAGGTCGGGGTTCTGTGCCGATATCACCACTTCGTAGGTGACGACCGTAGAGCTTGAAGATGTCGAAGAAGACGATGATGATGTGCTGCCTATACGAACCTGCTTAACCACACCTTCGAATGTGTCGTCGGGGTATGCATCGACTGTGAACACGGCACGCAGACCTTCCTCGATGCCGCCTATATCGGCCTGGTCGACATCGGCAACGACCTCCATCTGTGTCAGGTCGGCTGCAATCACGAAGAGACAAGGAGTCTCGAAGCCGGCTGCCACTGTCTGTCCTTCCTCAACCTCGCGGCTAATCACGACACCGTCGATGGGCGATGTAATGGTGGCATACGACAGGTTGCGGCGTGCCTTGGCGAGTGATGCCTCGCTGTTCTGGAGTTGGCTCTTTGCGTTCAGATAGTTATACTCATACTGCTCGAAGTCCTGGTCGCTGATGAGCTGCTTGTTGTGGAGTGCCACGTTGCGCTCATAGATCTTTGTCTGATACTCGAAGTCTGCCTTTGCACTGCTGTATTGTGCCTGTGCACTCTGCAGCTCGCTGTTCAGCGTGATACGGTCCATCTCGGCAATGAGCTGTCCTTTCTTCACCTCAGTGTTGTAGTCGGCATAGAGCTTGTCGATGATACCGCTGACCTGTGTACCCACTTCGACTTCGGTCACCGGCTTCACTGTGCCTGTTGCCGTGACCGACTCTGCCACGTTGCCTCTTGTTATCTTCACGGTGTTGAATGTGACAGTCTGTCCGCCACCAGTGTTCCTGCCGAACATGAAGTAGCCTGCTGCTATCACTACGACTGCTATTACGGCAATCCAGATAATGGTCTTCTTTTTCATATTGAATGCTATGTTTTTGATTTTTTGTTATTCGATGTTTATAGACTCGCCCTTATAGAAGTTCAGCAGCTGCTCGTTCATCAAAGCCATATACTTGGCCTGCAGTT
Organism: uncultured Bacteroidaceae bacterium; assembly: GCA_964465765.1. GTDB lineage: Bacteria > Bacteroidota > Bacteroidia > Bacteroidales > Bacteroidaceae > Bacteroides. The sequence goes on from CAYXLA010000082.1 coordinate 7,255, forward strand.
GCTGCTGCTGTGCACTGAGCAGATTGTTCTGCTCGGTCAGCAGTTCCACGGTATTCTTCATGCCGAGGTTGAACTGTTCCTGTACCAGGTCGAAGCTGGTCTGTGCACTCTTGACCTGTTCCTTGGCTGCGATGTATTGCTGTTGTGCACTGTTGGCATCGAGCCACAGGTTCTCGATGCTGCTATAGAGCGTCTTCTGCTTGTCCTGCAGCTGCAGTTCGCTGTTGCGCTTCTGTATCTTTGCCTTCTGTATCTGCGACTTCGTAGAGCGCTTGTCGTAGATTGGAATGCTCAGTGTCAGACCCAGTGAGTTGTTCCAGTTGCTCTTCACCTGCTCGCGGAAGGTGAAGTCGCTGCCGTTGGCATTGCTTGTTCCGACGCCTGCGCTGAGGCTCAGTGTCGGCAGGTATCCTGCACGTGCCACCTTTATTGCTACGTCCGAAGCATCGATGTCAATCTTGCCTGCCTGTATCTCTGGGCGCAGGGCCAGTGCTGCGTTGTAGACGTCGGTACGCGAGGGTAGTGGTGTCAGCACATCGTCGTCGCCGATTTCGGGCAGATAGAGATTCATCTCCTCCTCGCCGCCAAGCTCGAGCAACTGCTTCAGTTGCAGCTTGTAGTTCTGAAGGTTTGCCTGTGAGGTCACGAGCGAATAGTTGTCCTGACTCACCTGCGACTCCAGCTGTGCCAGGTCTGCCTTCGATATGCTTCCTGCCTCAAACAGCTGCTTGCTGCGCTCATAGTTGGCGCGACTGGTCTCGAGGGTAGACTCATTGATCTTTATAGCCTCTGCCGAGTACAATATCTGTATGTACATCTTCGTGATGTTCTCGATGATGGTGTTTTCGCTCTCTGCCACGTCGAGGTTTGCCGATTCGGCATTCAACCGTTGTTGCTTCAGCGTGTTCAGTCGGCTGCCATTAAACAGTGTCCAGTTCAGGTCAATGCCATAGCTGCCGTTATAACTGGTCTTGCTCGTCGATGTTGTGATGAGGTCACCACTAATCATGGTGTTGTTCGTACTGTTAGGACGGTTCACTATGCGTTGGCTCACGCTGGCAGAGATGTTTGGCAGGAAGTCTGCCTTTGCCGATGCGACGTCAATCTGTGAGCTGACAGCACTCAGCCTGTTCTGCTGTATGCTGATGTTCTGCTTCAGTGCGTAGTCGATGCAGGCTTGTAGCGTCCATTGTCCTGGCTGCGCCACAATGGTCTGTGTGGTGTCGATGCTGGCAGGTGTTTGGTGCATGGTGATGTCCGTCTGGGCATTCGCACCTATGCTGCAAGTCATGCCGAGCACCGTCAGTCCAAAGATCTTGTTGAATGTCTTCATAATTATATATGTGTTGATTTTTGTTCTTGTCGTTTACATTCCTTTTGCTGGAACAAAAGTATCTCGCCATGCCAATAGTGCAAGTCAAAATCGACAAACGCAATCTTTTTGCCGACCAACGGCGATTTAGGGTGTTGGGTGGTGGATGTATAGCTCGTTCTAAATCCATTCTAAAAACCGTTCAATAACTGTTCAATAACCGTTCAATACCCCTTGTCAGACGCGTTCTGAAGGTACCTCTCGTTCAAAAACCTTCTATTTAGAACGAAACCATTCAATAATTCCGCGTTTGGCGGAGTAGGCACCCTAACGATGGGCATTCTTAGGGTCTAAGGATGGGCATTCTATGCACCTAAGGATGCCCATTCAAAGGACCATAGAATGGGCATCCTTGGACCCCAACGATGGGCATTCATAGAAAGCAATGTCGGGCTGTGTCGAACCTTTCGTTGGTACCCATTGTAATGGGTAGAGGACTGTCTTCTGGTAGCAGGGGATATTAAAATGTTGTTAAAGGGATGCCATTTTTATGCTGAAGAACATAAAAATCGGGACAAAGGCAGTATCTTTGCAGCGTAAATAAAAGGTAAAAAGATTGTTTAATGGCTTCCCGAAGCGCGGGAAGCAAATGTAAGAGGAGATTATGACTATGATGAACTTGAAGACAAATGCAACAGTTACAAAGCTTAGGTATCAGATTCAGCGTTATCAGGACATGGGCAACGGCATAATGTGCCAAGCCCTTCAGAAGCAGCTTGACAAGCTGATTGTGGTGAACGGCAACATCAAGGCTTGAGGCCATTCCAGCCCAAGGCTGTCGTTCCTTACGAGAGAACATTAGGTTTCATAAGTGTAAATATTACAAGGAGAAAGAGGAAGTGCACAGACGCGTGTACTTCCTCTTTCTCTTGTATGCTCGGCATGAGCATTGTCTAACGGGTGAAAGTCCCGAGTAAGCCCTAA
>CAYXLA010000083.1:0-9366 GCA_964465765.1 uncultured Bacteroidaceae bacterium
GCTGCGTGACATAGATATTAAGAGGACATGTAATCTCGGAGTGCGCGGCGCACCATCTCCGAGCACCACGGCAGGATGATGCGTCTAAAAAAATCCGAGGCTAAGGTGTTGGCTGTCTCAACAAGAATGTGTACGTTTGTGTGGAATTCAATTCCACGATAAATAATTTTTCATAACTTTACCCCCGCACAGCTACCGTGAGGCAGTTGTGCGTTTTTATTTTCTAACGCAGCACGTCTCACCCAACACTCAACACCCAACACCGCACCTATGGTGCAATAAGTCTTTCTTTTGTCAAGAAATGCCTCGTGATAAGTCTTTCTTTTGTCAGAAAATGGTGCTTGATAAGTCTCTCTTTTAGCAAAGTTGGTGCGATGGACTTGTTTATACCACTAATAATCAATACTTTCATTGGCTCAGTAGAAAACGAGTGGGTTAAAGCTAGAACTATTCTCTCATATCCCATGTCGCGTGTACCTCTCCGAGGGTGCGCCGCGCACTCCGCTTTTCCAGTCTGCGCTACGCTTAAACTGGGGTTTCTCGTTAGTGTACCTCTTCGAGGCACCACGTCCTGATGCTTACAAAAGGTCCGCGGACAATTAAAAGAAGGAAAGCCTCACCCCAGCCCTCCCCTGAAGGGGAGGGTGATAAAAGTCCGTCCCTTTAGGGGAGGATTTAGGAGAGGCTTCACGCTTCACGCAACACGCATCACACTTCACGTTTAATTACTTCTTCTCGTCGAGACCGAGGTCCTTGTAGGTGCGCGGTGCGGGGACGCCAGGAAGTGGCTTGTAGTTCTGAAGGTCTTTCAGAGCTTCCTCGACGGCACGCTGTAGCTGCTGGTCTTCGCCAGCCTGCTCGCGGATGGGGTCGTTGTCGACGTAGATGTCGGGGTCGACGCCGTGGTTTTCGACTATCCACTGTCCGGTCTTGGCATCGTAGTTGGTGAAGAAGGGCACGCGGACGTCGGTGCCGTCCATGTAGGGCAGTGAGCCGCTGATGCCTATGATGCCGCCCCAGGTGCGTGTGCCGACAATCTTGCCGAGGTTGTTGGCCTTGAAGCTCCAGGGGAACAGGTCGCCGTCGGAGGCTGAGTACTTGTTGATGAGCAGTACTTTAGGACCGTGGTGCGACCCTTCGGGGATGGTGCCCGTAGTGCTGGAGGTGCGGTACATGGTCATGCGGTAGGGCTCGCGAAGCAGTCGCTCGATGATCATCGGGGAGACGTTGCCGCCACCGTTGGCGCGGTCGTCGATGATGAGGGCTTCCTTGTCGAGCTGCGGGTAGTAGTAGCGCACGAATTCGTTGAGGCCTTCAGCGCCCATGTCGGGGATGTAGATGTAGCCTACACGTCCGCCGGAGAGCTTCTCGACGGTCTTGATGTTGTTCTGCACCCACTCGTAGTGGTAGAGCGGGTATTCGTTGCTGATGGGCTTGACGACTACACGGCGTGCGCCGTTGTCGGAGGCGCTGCTGTTGACGCTGAGCTCGGTGAGGACGCCTGCCTTGCCGACGAGCAGTGAGTAGATGTTGTCGGTGGTCTTGACGGAGACGCCGTCGATGGCGGTGATGTAGTCGCCGACTTTGATGTCCATGCCGGGCTCGGTGAGCGGCGAGCGCAGTTCATCGCGGTAGGGTGCTCCCTCGAGAATCTTCGTGATGCGGTAGTAGCCGTTGCTCTCGCGCTGGAGCTCAGCGCCGAGGAGTCCCATGTCGATGCGTTCGGCTGTGGGCATCTCGCCCGGTGAGACGTAGGCATGGCCGCATGCCATCTCGGCAATCATGCCGCCGATGACGTAGTTGAGGTCGAGACGCGTCTTGACGTAGGGCAGCAGTGCGGAGTATTTCTCCTTCATGGCTTTCCAGTCGACGCCGTGCATGTTCTCCAGATAGAAGCCGTCGCGGAAGGCACGCCACACTTCGTCGAAGATCTGCGGCCACTCCTGCGAGTAGTCGACGGTGGCGGTCATGTCGCTGAGGTTGACATTCTTGTCGAGCTGTGCCTTGCCGCCGAGGTCGACGACGTAGACCTTGTCGCCCTTCATCATGAGGGCTTTCTTGGAACCGTAGGGGACGGTGGTGAGGCGTGCGTCGGCGAAGGTGTCTTCCTTCTGTGTCTTGAGGTCGAAGGTCTTCGTGGAGGCGCCAGAGGTGTAGTAGACCTTCTGGCCGTCGCTGTAGAAGCTGCGGTAGTTGCCTGTGGGCAGCGGCAGCTTGATGATGCGCTGCCAGATGTCGTCGGTGTCAATCCGGACGCTGATGGCCTGCTGCGCTGCGTCCTTGGACTTGGCGTCGGCAGTCTTGGAGTCCTTAGCCTTGGAGTCGTCGGTGGCAGTGCCGGTGAGCTCGTCGGACGGGAGCAGCGGCGACGGGGTGTCGGTGGTGAGCAGTGCCATGTAGACGCCACTCATGCTACCGTAGGCGTAGTTCCACTCCACGCGGCTGTAGATGGGGTTGAGGTCGCGGTCGGAGGTGAAGATGAGGTAGCGGCCGTCGGTGCTGAACGTCGGGGAGCCGGAGTTGTACCACTTCTCGGTGACGGGGTACTCCTTGCCGGTCGTGAGGTTGTAGACGTAGACGACGTCCATCTGGTTCTTCTCGGGCTTGGTGTAGGTGAGCCACTGGCTGTCGGGCGAGATGTCGACCGAGCGGATCTCGCTCTCGGGACAGGTGAGCAGCGTGCGCTTGCTGCGTGCTGCCACGTCGACGAGGACGATGCGGTTCTTGCGGTCGGTGTAGACAATCTTCTTGCTGTCGGGCGTCCATGCCAACTGGCGGATGTAGGTGTCGTTGTCGCGCGTCAGCTGCACGGGTTCGCCGCCGCCGGTGGGCTGCATCCATACTTCGGTCTCACCGGTCACATCGCTGATGTAGGCGATGCTGGTGCCGTCGGGGCTGTAGTCGGCATTGCGGTCGTTGGCGCCAGGAGTGCGCGTCAGGTTCTTGGTGACGCCGTTGCCGTTGGGCACGTCGAAGACTTCGCCGCGGGCGGTGACTGCCAGACGGTGACCGTCGCTGCTCATGCTGACTGCCGTGACGTCGCCCTCAACCTTGCGCAGCTCGGCACGGGCGTAGATGTTGTCGCTCTCGAGGCTGATGCTGATCTTGGTGCTCTGGCGCGTGCGCGGGTCGAGCTTGTAGAGGTAGCCGCCGTTCTCGTAGACGATGATCTGGCCGTTGGTGCTGGGGAATTTGACGTCGAAGTCGGTGTAGTTCGTCACCTTCTCGGTCTGACGGGTCTCGGTGTTGTAGACGAAGATGTTCATCGTCATGTCGCGGTCGGAGATGAAGAATATCTCGTTGCCAATCCACATGGGGATGATGTCCTGTGCGTCGTTGTTGGTGATGTTTTCGACGCTCTTCTTCTGCGGGTCGTAGATCCAGATGTCGTCTGCCATGCCACCACGGTAGTACTTCCACGTGCGGAATTCGCGCATCACGCGGTTGTAGGCGAGGCGCTTGCCGTCGGGGGAGTAGCTGCAGAAGCCGCCTTCGGGCAGAGGAATCTGCTCGGGCATGCCGCCATCGACGGAGACGGTCCATAGCTTGCCGTCGAAGCTGTCGCTGATGCGGTTGCGGTAGACGATGCTGCGGCTGTCGGGCGTCCACGTCATGACCATGTTGTTGGGTCCCATGCGGTCGCCGACGTCGTCGCGCGGATTGGTGGCGGTGTAGGTCAGACGGCGTGGTTCTCCGCCCTCGGCGGGGATGAGGTAGACCTCACGGTTGCCGTCATACTCGCCGGTGAAGGCGATGTTGCGTCCGTCGGGGGAGAAGCGTGCCAGCATTTCGTAGCCGACGTGCGAGGTGAGGCGTGTGGCCTGGCCGCCGTTGATGGATGCCTTGTAGAGGTCGCCGCCGTAGGTGAACACCACTTCCTGCCCGTTGGTGCTCGGGAACCTCAGAAGTCGGGCTTCGTCGGCTTGTCCCGACAGGGCGGTACCTGCCAGGACCAGAGATAAGAATAGCTTTTTGTTCATTTATGTAGCGTTGTTTTGATATATTCTGCGACAAATATAGTGCAAAATCGAGCACCGCTACACGCCGACGGGCTTTTCTCTTACTCTATGGCACGCACACGGCGACGCGGAATGTCGACCTTGTCGGGCTTGCCGGCGTAGTTGATGGTGCCGCTGCCGCTGACGTCGGCCTTGATGTACTTGCTGGCGTAGCAGGTGATGTCGCCCGCGCCGGTGATGTCGGCAACGACGTTGGCGGTGTGCAGGTCTTTTGCCTCGATGTTGCCGCTGCCGGTGATGGCGTAGACGGCGTCGGTGCCGCTGCCCTTCAGGGTGATTTCGCCAGAGCCGGTGATCTTGGCGTTGACGTCGCCGGTGGAGATGCCGTTGATGTTGAGGTCGCCGGAGCCTGTGACGCGTACCGTCAGGTCAGAGCTCTGCAGACGGGCAATGTCGATGTCGCCCGAGCCGGAGATGGAGACGCGCACGGGACCTTTGCTGGTTACGTTGCTGCAGTCGATGTCGCCCGAGCCGGACACGTCGAAGGTGAGACGGTCGGTGGTGAGCGGTCCGACATTGACGTCGCCCGAGCCCGCGATGTCTATGCCCTCGAGCGTCGGCGACGACAGCTCGATGCGGAAGGTCTTACGGTTGTTGTTGACGTTGTAGCCTCGCTTGAAGCGTATGTTGAGGGTGTTGCCACTGACCTTCACCTCGAGAATCTCGGCGACGTTGTCGCTGACGTAGGCTTTCACCGTGGGCTTGCCGCTCTTCTGCGTGTAGACCACGTCGGCGCTGCAGGCGAGGTTGATCTCGCTGAAGTTGTCCACGCGGTAGTCCTTGGTCACGTAGTTGCCGCTGGCGGTGATGCGTTTGTTGCCGTCGGAGAAGAAACTCCACTGTGCGTTGGCTGTGGTGCAGACCATCATGAGGGCTGCCAGAGCCAGAAATCCTTTCAAAACAATGTTCTTCATATCAATGTCTGTTTTTTTTGTCATGTTTCTATGCCTTAGACGTGGCGGGACGACGAAAGGTTGCAGCAGACGCAAAAAAAGTTGTTCTTATCTGATTACTCCGAGCGGGTACTGCATGGTGACGCAATGAAGGGAGCCGTGCTGCTTGATGAGCGCGCGGCAGTCGATGCCGGTAATCTGGCGGTCGGGGAAGGCTTGCGCCAATGCCGCGCGTGCCGCCTCGTCGTTGTGAGGCTGAGCGTAGGTGGGGTAGAGCACCTCGCCGTTCATGATGAGGAAGTTGGCGTAGGTCGCCGGCAGACGTTCGCCATCGTCGACGATGGCATCGGCCATTGGCAACGGCAGCAGGTTGTAGGGCTGTCCTGACAGTGTGGTGAACGTGCGCAGCTGCTGCTCCATCTGCTGCAGACAGTCGTAGTGAGGGTCGGACGTGTCGTCGCACTTGACGTAGGCTATGGTGTCGGGCGAGCAGAAGCGTGCCAGCGTGTCGACGTGGCTGTCGGTGTCGTCGCCGTCGAGGTGTCCGTGGTCGAGCCACAGGATGCGGCTCAGATGCAGTGCCTGCTTCAGGTATTCCTCGATGTCGGTCTTGTTGAGCTGCGGATTGCGGTTGGCGTTGAGCAGACATGCCGACGTTGTGAGCAGTGTGCCCTGTCCGTCGCTCTCGATGGAGCCGCCCTCGAGCACGAAGTCCTGATGGTCGGAGTATGTTCCGGCGAGGTTGCCGCTATCGACGAGCTGTCGCGTGATGGCGTTGTCGAGTTCCCAGCGGAACTTGTCGCCCCAGCCGTTGAACTTGAAGTCGAGCAACAGGGAACCGCGTGTGTCGGTGAGCGTCAGTGCTCCGTGGTCGCGTGCCCACGTGTCGTTGGTGCGGCATTTGGCGAAGCGTGTGTTCGCCATGATGACGTGCTGTCCGGCGAGTTGTCGCATGACCTTTGCCGGTTCGGGAGTGACGATGAGAAGCTTCTCACGGTGGCTGATGCGGGCTGCAATCTGCGTGAAGCACTGCTGCACCTCCTCGAGCATTGGAGCCCAATCGGTGCCGGCATGCGGCCACGTCAGCTGCACGCCGCTCTGCTCCTCCCATTCTGCCGGAAGGCGCGGTGCGCGTTCTTCGCTCTCGCGGTCGTAGAACTGTGTCACGTCGAGCTGCAACTCGTCGTTGCGACGGTCGAATACGAGATTTGGTACCTGTATGCCCATATCTTCTGTCTCCTCCTGTTTTTAGATTTCTTGATTTGCGTGTTGTCGTGGCGTCGGTCGTCAGTCCTTCCTGTCGGCGTGTGCCAGCCAGCTGTCGATGAGGCGTCGTGCGATGCTCATCTTCTGCGGCAGCTCGGGCAGGTGGTCGCGGTGGAAGAAGGCTCCCGCGCTGAGTTCGTCCTCCTGAATCTTGATGGTGCCGCTGTCGTAGTCGGCGGTGAATCCTACCATCAGTCCGCTGGGGTAGGGCCACGTCTGACTGTCGAAATAGCGCAGGTTCTTGATGGTGAGTCCGGTCTCCTCCATCACCTCGCGGCGCACGCACTGCTCCAGACTCTCGCCAGCTTCGAGGAAGCCGGCCACGAGTCCGTAGAAGTTGCCGCGGAAGTTGCGCGAGTGCACCAGCAGCACCTCGTCCTCGCCGCGGCGAATCAGCACGATTACGGCTGTGGCTATGGGCGGATACATCTCCAGTCCGCACTGCGGGCACTTCTTCATTATGGGGTTCTTCCACTCGGTGCGGACGCCGCATGTGGGGCAGTAGATGCTGTGGCGGTCCCAGTAGAGAATCTGGAAAGCCTTGCCTGCCGCCAGATAGTCTTCCTCGGGGATGACGTTGAAGCTAGGGCGCAGCGGCATCCACTTCCAGCCGTCGCCGTCGGGCTCGGGATTGTCGATGGCGAAGGTCCTGACGTGGCGTCCGTCGACGGTCGTTACGTCGTGGATGCGGCCGCCGCCGCTATTGCTGACGGGCGCAACCGTGCCGGTGGGCACAGACAGCTGTCCGTCGGCAGACTGCCGCAACAGCAGATTGTCGCGGTGGAAAATGTACCACTGACATGATGATGTGTTTGTCGTGTCTACACTCATCGTCTGATGTTCCTCTGGTTGAGTGCCGCCTGATAGCGTCGGGCGTTTGCCTGATGTTCGGCGTAGGTGGCGGCGAAGTTGTGCGTGCCGCTGAAGTCCTCCTTGGCACACATATAGAGATAGTTGTTTTTGTCGGCATTGAGCACGGCGTCGATGCCAGTTGCGCTGGGCACGCGTATCGGTCCTGGGGGCAGGCCCTTGTTCAGATAGGTGTTGTAGGGCGAGGCAATGGCGAGATCGCGCGTCAGGATGCGGCGTATCACGGCTGTGGAGTCGCCAGCAGCACGGTGTTGCTGCAGCAGGATGTATTTCACCGTCGGGTCGGCCTGTAGCGGCATGCCAATGCGCAGACGGTTGAGGTAGAGTCCTGCCACGACGGGCTTCTCGGCATCGTTTGCCGTCTCCTCCTCGACGATGGACGCCAGCGTCGTGACCTGCACGGGCGTAAGGCCCAGAGCCTTGGCACGCGAGCGGCGGGTGTCGTTCCAAAAGCTGTCGTGCTCCTGCTTCATGCGGCGGAAGAAGGCGTCGGCACTGATGTTCCAGTAAACCTCGTAGGTGTTGGGGATGAACAGGCACGGCATGGTGATGGCGTCGAAGCCCAGCGTGTGCTGGTAGGCGGTGTCGAACATCAGCGCGGCAATCTCCACGGAGTCGATCATGAGCTGTCGGGCGGCGCGTCCGGCAATGCGGTCGATGGTGCGCACGCTGCCAATGGTGAGGCGTGAGGGCGACTGATGTCCGCGTTGCAGGCGGCTTTGCAGCTGGTAGGCATTATCGCCACTGTTGATGGCGTAGCGTCCGGTGTGTATGTTGGCTGCGTAATCTCTGTAGTTTGCCAGCAGACGCAGTCCGGCGAAGTGCTTGGGCGGTGCGGCGTGGCGTATCTTGGTGAACACGGAGTCGATGTCGTCGTCGCGGTCGATGCAGACGTAGACGGTGCCGTCGGTGCTGAACAGCGGTGCATACAGCAGATACCACGCGCTGCCGCCGACAGCGGCGACTGCTGCCACGACAGCAATCAGCACTCCTATTAATATGTTCCTTATCTTGCGGCTCATCTAAAAAAACATTGGTGCTTTTTACTGGACGCAAAGATAATGCATGAAAGATTAATCCACATTGTCTTGCGAAATCCTTTTTGTCGTACTTTTGCGTGGTTGCACGCGTGAAGTGCAAACAAATACACACCTATTTATATATACAGGATTTGTCAATGAAAGAGAGAATACTGGTAACGGGCGGCACGGGCTTCATCGGCTCACACACCGTCGTGGAGCTGCAGAATGCAGGCTATGAAGTGATCATCGTGGACAACTTGTCCAATTCGAGAGCCGATGTTGTGGACCACATCGAGCAGATCACGGGCATGCGGCCCGCCTTTGAGCAGGTGGACTGCCTCGACACTGAGGCACTCGAGGGCGTCTTCGGCAAGTATGCCGGCATACGTGCCATCATTCACTTCGCCGCCAGCAAGGCTGTGGGCGAATCGGTGCAGAAGCCGCTGATGTACTATCGCAACAACCTGAATTCACTCATCAATCTGCTGAGCCTTATGCCGCGCTACGGTGTGGAGGGCATCGTGTTCTCCTCGTCGTGCACCGTCTACGGACAGCCCGACGTGCTGCCGGTGACAGAAGATGCTCCGATAAAGAAGGCTGAGAGTCCTTATGGCAACACGAAGCAAATCTGCGAAGAGATAATACGCGACGACGTGGCATCGGGAGCTCCCGTGTCGAGCATCCTGTTGCGCTACTTCAACCCGATAGGCGCACATCCGTCAGGACTCATCGGCGAACTGCCAAACGGCGTGCCGCAGAACCTAATCCCGTATCTTACACAGACAGCCATCGGCATCCGCGAACAGCTGAGCGTGTTTGGCGACGACTACAGCACGCCCGACGGCTCGTGTATACGCGACTACATAAACGTGGTGGACCTGGCGAAAGCGCACGTCAGCGCCATTCACCGCATTGTGGACCACAAACAGGACGAACGTGTTGAGGTGTTCAATGTCGGCACTGGACGTGGAGTGTCGGTGCTCGAGCTGATAAACACCTTCGAGAAGGCTACAGGCGTGAAGCTGAACTACCGCATCGCCGGACGCCGTGCAGGCGACATCGAGCAGGTGTGGGCAAATCCGGAGAAAGCCAATAAGGTGTTAGGGTGGAAGGCGGAAGCTAGTCTGGAAGACACGTTGCGCTCCGCATGGAACTGGCAGCTGAAGCTCCGCGAGCGCGGAATACAGTAAAGGTGGGTTCTATAAATTCCCACCGTAATGAAATGACAAATTAACTAATATACGTGAGTTACGTTTTGTCATCTTGCGGTCTCTTTTCGGTCCAATTCGTCTGTTC
>CAYXLA010000084.1:0-9283 GCA_964465765.1 uncultured Bacteroidaceae bacterium
TTGTCTTCGTTTTTGTCGTCGAGCATGTTGAGGTAGGAGGCGTAGCGGGACGGGCTGATGCGTCCTTCCTCGACGGCTCGCAGGACGGCACAGCCGGGCTCGTTGCGGTGGGTGCAGTTGTTGAAGCGGCAGTCGGCTGAGGTGCGGAATATCTCGGTGAAGTAGTGGCTGACTTCTTCGGGCTCCATGTCGAATGTGCCGAAGCCTTTTATGCCGGGTGTGTCGATGATGTATCCGCCGCTGGGCAGTGCGAACATCTCGGAGAAGGTGGTGGTGTGCATGCCGGTGTCGTGGGCTTCGGAGATTTCGGCGGTCTTCATCTTGCCGGCTGTCTCGGGCAGGAAGTGGTTTATGAGTGTGGACTTGCCCACGCCGGAGTTGCCGCTGAAGAGTGTCACCTTGTCGTGGAGCAGCGGCGCGAGTTGTTCCAGTCCCTGTCCGTTCTTGGCGGAGATGCTGTAGCAGCGGTATCCGATGCTGCTGTAGAGGCTCAGGAGCGCTGAGAGCTGTGCGTTCTCGGCGTCGTTGTAGATGTCGGTCTTGTTGAAGAGGAGGTTGACGGGGATGCGGTAGGCTTCTGCCGAGGCGAGGAAGCGGTCGATGAAGGTGGTGTTGGTCTCAGGATGGCTGACGGTGACGACGAGGAAGCACTGGTCGATGTTGGCGGCGATGATGTGCGACTGCTTCGACAGGTTGGAGGCCTTGCGTATGATGTAGTTCTTGCGGTCTTCGATGTCGCTGATGAAGGCTGTGCCTTCGGGGTTGGTGATGATGGAGACGCGGTCGCCGACGGCTATGGGGTTGGTGCTGCGGATGCCGCGCAGACGGAAGTTGCCTTTTATCTTGCACTCAACAAGCCGTCCGTCGTCGGCCTTCACGAGATACCAACTGCCGGTGTTCTTTATTACGAGTCCTTTCAAGGTCGTCGCTCTCCCTCTCTCTCGTGGGCATCAAGACGCCGAGGGCAGGGGAGATGGTGCTGCCCCTGCCTCGATTGGAATAGTCTTGGTTGCCCCTCTCAGTGTGTTGATGTCAGACGGTCATGATTTCCTTGTTCTTCACTGCCAGGGCGTCGTCGATGGCCTTGATGTACTTGTCGTGAAGCTTCTTGAGCTGCTCCTCGCCGTCCTTCTGGAAGTCTTCGGACATGCCTTCCTTGACCGACTTCTTGAGGTCGTCGATGCCTTCGCGGCGTGCGTTGCGTACGCCCATCTTGGCATTCTCGCCCTCGTTCTTGCACTGCTTGGTCAGCATGACGCGGCGCTCCTCGGTGAGTGGCGGTATGCCGATGCGTATGATTTCGCCGTTGTTCTCGGGCATGATGCCGAGCTCGGAGTCGATGATGGCTTTCTCGATGGGGCGGAACATGTTCTTGTCCCATGGCTTTATGGCGATGCTGCGGCTGTCGGGGGTTGTCACCGAGGCGCAGTTGGTGATGGGCTGCATGCTGCCGTATTGGTTCACCTTGATGCCGTCGAGCAGGCGTATGTCGGCCTTGCCGGCACGAATGTGTGCCAGGGTGTCTTCCAGATAGAGCAATGACATGTCCATCTTCTCCTGGGCTTCGTTTGCTATGGTCTTAACGTCTTTCATAATATGTGTGTTTTAGAGAGTTAATGCTCTGTGTGTATGTGTTATCGGTTAGTTGTGCACCAGCGTGCCGATGTCTTCGCCTTCGATGACCTTCTTGAGGTTGCCGACGACGTCCATGTTGAACACGATGATGGGGAGGTTGTTCTCGCGGCACATGCAGATTGCCGAGAGGTCCATGACCTTGAGTCCGCGCTCGAGCACGGCGTCGTAGGTGATGTCGTTGTAGCGTGTTGCCGTGGGGTCTTTCTCAGGGTCGGCAGTGTAGACGCCGTCGACGCGTGTCCCCTTGAACATGACGTCGGCCTCGATCTCCACTCCGCGCAGGCTGGAGCCGGTGTCGGTGGTGAAGTAGGGGTTGCCTGTTCCGCACGACATGATGCAGATGTCGCCTGCCTCGAGATATTCTATTGCCTTCCACTTGCTGTAGTATTCGCCGATGGGCTCCATGCGTATGGCTGTGAGCACGTGTGCCTTGACGCCAATGGCTGTCAGGGCGGAGCTAAGAGCCAGACTGTTGATTGTCGTTGCGAGCATTCCCATCTGGTCGCCCTTGACGCGGTCGAAGCCTTTGCCCGTGCCGCTAAGACCACGGAAGATGTTGCCTCCGCCAATCACTATGCCTATCTGTACGCCCATGTCGTGCACTTCCTTGATCTGCTGTGCATATTCGCTGAGGCGTGTCTCGTCGATTCCGAAGCCCTTGTTGCCCATCAGACTTTCGCCGCTGAGCTTGAGCAATATTCTCTTGTATTTCGTCATGTTCTTTTCTCTCTTCCTGTGTTTACAAAGATATGAAAACGGTCCTTTATTCTTCTGCCAACAGCTGCTGCAACACTACAGGCTCGTTGGTCGTTATGTAGTCAACGCCCAGTCCGATGAAGTAGCGCATGGCTTCCTTGTTGTTGACGGTCCACACGTTGACTTCCAGTCCGAGGCTGTGAGCCTGACTAATCCACTCGGGGTGCTGGCGCAGCGTGGTCTGCTCGTAGTCGATGCCTGCAAGTCCCAGTGCCTTTATCTTGCGCGGCGTGAGGTCGTTGTCCAGATAGTAGACCTTGGAGTCGGGCAGCAGCTTACGGAATGCCAGGCAGGAGTTGATGGAGAATGCAATGATGTCGGTGTTGTCGACAACGCCATGGCGCTTCATGCACTCCACAATCTTTGCTGCGCACTCGTCTTCGCGCTTGAGGTCTTTCAGCGACTTCATCTCCAGCACCAGTCGGGTGCCGTTGTTGAGGTGCTTTGACGCTTCGAGATACTCGTCAAGCGACGGCAGTTGTTCGCCGTTGTCGAGACGTATTGCCCGTGCCTGGTCGTAGGTCGAGGCCTCGATGTCCACGCCCTTGAACTTGGCGTCGTGATTGACCACCAGCTTGCCGTCGCTCGTCATCCACACGTCGAACTCCGAACCGAAGGCGCGTATGGAGTCTGCCTTCACGAGCGAACGTATGGAGTTCTGTGCCGAACCGTCGGCAGTCCAGTAGCCACGATGGCACACCACCTTTGTCTGTGCCACGGCGGCACACGCCACGAGCATGGCTGCCGCTGTTGTCAAAATTATTCGTCTAAACATCCTATATATATAATGGTATGTAATATCTGTTTTGTCCTATAGTTTTTATACTTGTCAGTCTGCCACCGCCGCCGGAGCTTATGCTTCCAGCATTCCGGGCTTGCTGAACATGCCGTCGAGCCATTGCTTGAGCAGTCCTGTGCGGTGTGCCAAGCTGAAGATGTTGAACCGCTTGCTGATGTAGGGAGCACACTCCAGCGTCTGGCGCAGGTGCTCGCTGGACACGCCAATCTTCTCGGGCAGCACCGGCAGTCCGATGCTGCGCATGCGCTTCTTGAGCTCCGAAACGGGCATTATCTGTTGCGACAGTCGGTCTTTCACCTCGGGCCAGTACTCCTTGAGCTGCTGCAGCTGCATGCTGAGCTGTTCGCGGCTGACGTAGTTGGTGCGTGCCTGCTTCATGCTCAGCTCGCCGAGTCCCATCTTCTGCAGCGCTTCCTGTGCCTGCTGCTCGTAGGTGTCGCTGTCGGGCCATGCTGCGACGCATTTTGCCACATCGAGTTTTCCCATAGACGTGTTTATGAGCTTGGTATAGAGCTTCACCATGGCAATCTCGGCTATTCCCAGCAGTACGCCGTGGGGTAGGGTCTTGTCGTTGTTGGTGTCGCGTTCCGACTCCCACACGGCGCTGAGCAGATGTTCGGCACCGGCGGTCGGCATGTCCGACTTCATGACCTGTGTGGCAAAGCCAGCCAGCATCAGTCCTTCGACGAGCTTCTCCACCTTCAGCTTGCCGCTGTCGTTCTTGCGGAACTTGTCCTCGGTGAGCATCAATGCCTCGTGGAATCCGCTCTGCGAGATTCTCCAAGCCTTCTCGTTGATCTGCTCGATACCGAGCCAGTCTGCCAGAATCCAGTCGGCACCGGCGGTCATCTTCGCCATGAGGTTCATGAATCCCGATGCCGTCATGTCGCTTGGAGCGTTCATGATGACTGCCGTGTCTGCCAGCACAGCCTGCGGTCCGGCGCACGGAATCTGTTGACGGATGCCGTTGACCAGAATCTTCGCGCCATAGGCAGTGTAGCCGTCCATCGAGGCAGCCGTAGGCACGCACATGTACTTGCATCCTGCCAGATGCGCTGCGAGTTTCACGAGGTCGTTCACTGTTCCTGCACCCACAGCCACCGGCACCATGTCGTTGCCAAGTGTCTTGAAGTGATTCATCAGCGCGTTCATGGTGTCGTAGTTGGCAGT
The DNA here is from genome assembly GCA_964465765.1 of uncultured Bacteroidaceae bacterium. Lineage (GTDB taxonomy): Bacteria > Bacteroidota > Bacteroidia > Bacteroidales > Bacteroidaceae > Bacteroides. The sequence goes on from CAYXLA010000084.1 coordinate 4,361, forward strand.
CAAGCCTTCTGCCGGCAGCACCATGTTGTCTGCCATGCTGATTCCTGCCTGACGCAGCGATGCTTCTACGGCTTCTCCTGCAATGCCCCACGTGTTGCTGTCTGCCACAACAATGGCTTTGCTGTGTGGAAACTGCTTGCCAAACAAGTCGCCAGCCTCGTGCACGATGCCATCGCCAATGCGCAGTGCGCGTGTGTCGTTGATGTCGTGCAGTGCTTCGTCGATGCGCAACAGTCCGCCACGGTAAGGACGGGGCAGGTATGCCGGATCTTCCTTTATGAGGGAATAGATACGCTGCATGACGTCGGGGTTAAACTCCAGTGAGAATTCGTAGTTCTGCATATGTTCAGTCTATGTGTCTTGTGCCACAAATATAGAGAAAAGTTTCAATCACCTGTAGCTATTTGGTGGACAATGATTCGCGAAGCGTGGTTCTTCTGTGTGTAGACCTTGATGTCCGACTTCACGAAGTCCTTCTCCTCAGCCTCATAGAGGTTGATGAACTGCTGCGGGTTCAGGTCGTTCAACGGGAACCAGCTGCTCTGCACCTGAATGACGATGCGGTGTCCAGCCTTGAAGCAGTGGGAGATGTCGGGCAGGTCGAACTTCACCTTCGTGATCTGTCCAGGCTTGAAGGCTTCGGGGTTCTCGAAGCTGTTGCGATAGCGTCCGCGCATGGTCTCGGCACGCACCAGCATCTGATAGCTGCCCATGATTGTCGTCAGCGGCTTGCCGTCGTTGAACTTCTGCTCAATCTCCTTGCTGTACTTGAAGTCCTCGGGATATTCGTCGATGATCTTAACCACGAAGTCGGCATCGGTGGTGCTTATTGCCACGTCGAGGTCGGCTGTCACTTCGCCGGCAAGTGTGACGTCCTCAGTCAATACGGGCGAACGGAATGTCAGCACGTCGGGTCGGTGGCTGGCGAAACGCTGGTCGCCAGTCATGTACTCGCGCTGACGGCTCTTGTTGATCTTGTCGGTATAGGGCACAGGATGGTTGGGGTCGCTGATGTATTCGGCGAACGAGCGCGATGCTGCAGGGGCTGCGTCGCTAAGGCTGCCGTCGGCATTCAAGTAGAGCGACAACTCCTTGGCGGCCTTTGGAGGCCACGTGTCGTAGTGTGTCCATTTGTCGGCACCTGTCACGTACATTGTCACAGGATTGGCATTGTCGGGCTCCGTGCCTTCGCCGTTGAGGTAGTACTGGAAGAAGTTGAACTCGACGTCGTTGAGATAGTACTCCGACGTGTTTGCACCGAAGTAGATGTCGCCAAGGTGATTGCCTTTGTCGCGCTCCCAAGCACCGTGGAACCACGGTCCCATGATGAACTGCAGCTTCGTGTCGGGGCTTTGCTTCAGTATCGACTTGTACACGCCAAAGGTGCCGTAGCAGTCTTCAGCATCAAACAGTCCGCCAACGACCAGCACTGCCGGCTTCACATTCTTCAGATGGCGGCGCGAGTCGCGTGCCTTCCACCATTCGTCGTAGTTGGGGTGCTGCTTCATGTCCTGCCAGAACTTGATGCTGTCGCCCATTATTTCGCCGATGTTCTTCAGCGTCTTCTGACGCAGGTAGAACGAATACTCGTCGTCTTCGTAGTAAGGCTTCATCGGCGAAAGGCGTTTTGTCGGCACTGGGCGTGGACGACCGAAGAACTGTCCGAGGAAGTTCATCATGTCGGTCAGCATGAACACTCCGTGGTGGTGATAGTCGTCGCCCATCCACCAGTCGGTGACAGGAGCTTGCGGTGCCACTGCCTTGACTGCAGGATGTCCGCTCAGACCGGCCATGACGGTATAGAAGCCAGGATAGGATGTTCCCAGCACACCGATGCTGCCGTTTGTGCGCACGTTGTTGACCAGCCATTCGGCAGTGTCGTAGGTGTCGCTTGCTTCGTCGATGTCCTTATTGCTTGTCTTGTTCTCGATGAACGGACGGACGTCGACAAATTCGCCTTCGCTCATCCACTTGCCACGCACGTCCTGGAACACGATGACGTACTTCTCGCGAGCATAGTTTGCCAGCTTGCCCCACAGGTTGCGCGAGTATCCCTCGCCGTAAGGGCTTGCCTGATAGCACGTGCGGCTCATTATGATAGGTGTGGGCTTTGCGGCGTTGACGGGTTCGTAGATTGAGGTGAACAGACGCACGCCGTCGCGCATCGGAATCATCACTTCGCGCTTCGTGTAGTTGCGCTTAACCCATTCTTCGGTTATGTCTTGTGCCGTGACGGCTGTCAGGCACACCAGCAGCATCAATGCTGTCGTCAGCAGTCGGAGCATTGCACCGCTGCTTTTGCTTCCTTTCTCGAGGATGTTTTTGTTTGTGCTCATATTTGCAGTTTTCATTGCTTTTAGGTGGGTTCTATAAGAAGCCAATTTATAGAACCCGCCTTAATTGGCACAAAGGTAGTCGAAAGCGAGCGTTAAACAACAACGTGGTTGTCCTATTTTCTTCAGTCCATATCTTTCAGCACGTCACGTGCCATCTGCAGTGCCAGTTCGATGCCCGCAGCAGTGTTCTTCTGGCGGCTGCCGTGGTCGGTGTCGTTAAGTGCTGTATAGTCTTTGTCGCCGATGCTGAAGCATGTCCAGATGGTGCCCACTGGCTTTCCTGGCTCTGCTCCTCCCGGACCGCTGATGCCTGTTGAAGACAATGCACAATCGGCATTCAGTACGCGACGTGCACCGCGAGCCATCTCTGTAGCCGTCTCGCGGCTAACGACGCCGCAATGTTCTATGGTCTCTGGCTTTACGCCCAACAGACCTTCTTTCACGTCAGCCTGATAAGCCACGATGCCGCCACGGAAATAGTCCGAACTGCCTGGCACCGACGTCATGCGTGCTGCTATGCCTCCGCCTGTGCAGCTTTCGGCTGTCGCCATCGTCAGTCCGTGCCGGCGCAGCAGACTGCCAACCTGCTCTTCCAGTGATGCCGTTGCCTTTGTGCTGTTGTCGTCCATGATGGCTGTCGGTCTATGTCCTTGTCCCTATAGGAACGTGCAGTTCCTTTGGTCTGTCGGGGACTGCAGGACTTAATCGTTCTTGAAGTTGAGGTAGCCCGACGAGGTGTTGTCGTCGATGTTGTGCTGGCAGAGCGTGAACTCGCTGCTTCCGTCGAAGCAGTGCGTGCAGACCTGGCACTTTGGCAGACCGATGCACTCTACGAGCGTCTCCAACTTGCTGAACTTCAGCGAGCTCAGGTTCAGCCGACGAGCAATCTCTGCCACCAGACGCTTGTGCTCCGGCGAGTCGGTCTGTGCATATTTGTCGAGGTTCTTGTTCGGGTCGCCTTCAAACTCACCGATGATGCGGCGTGTAATCAGCTCCATGTCGCTCTTCGACGAGGTGAAGTTGATGAAGCGGCAGCCGTAGATGAGTGGGGGACAGGCTATTCGCATGTGCACCTCGCGTGCTCCGTAGCCGAAGAGCATCTTGGCATTCTCGCGCAACTGTGTGCCGCGCACTATGGAGTCGTCGCAGAACAGCAGTCGTTTGCCGCGTATGATGTCCTTGTTTGGTATCAGCTTCATCTTCGCCACCAGATTGCGCATCTCCTGATTGCTGGGAGTGAACGAGCGCGGCCAAGTGGGGGTGTATTTCGATATGGCACGCTGGTAGGGCACACCATGTCCGGCAGCATAACCCAAAGCCATGCCAACACCAGAGTCGGGAATGCCGCATGCCGAGTCTACAACGGTATCGTCGGTCTTGCCCATCGCCACACCACAAGCATAACGGACGTCCTCAACCGTGCGTCCCTCGTAGCTCGACGTCGGGAAGCCGTAGTAGACCCACAGGAACGAGCATATCTGCATCTGCTTGTTCGGCTTGCGCAGTTGCTGCACGCCGTCAGCCTGCAGACGGACAATCTCACCTGGACCAAGATAACGGTCGGTCTCATAGCCCAAGTTGGGGAATGCCGTCGTCTCGCTCGTTGCGGCATAGGCTCCATCCTTGCGTCCGATGACGATTGGCGTGCGTCCCCATGCGTCGCGTGCGGCGATGATGCTGTCCTCGGTGAGCAGCAGCATGGAGCACGAACCCTTGATGGAACGGTAGACGTTCTCGATGCCGTCGACGAAGTTCTTACCTTTTATAATAAGGAGTCCCACCAGCTCAGTAGGGTTAATCTTGCCGGAGCTGAACTCGGACAGGTGCATGTTCTCGTTGAGAAGTCGCTCCGACAGTTCCTCCAAGTTGTTTATCTTGGCCACGGTGACAATGGCAAAGCGTCCAAGGTGTGAGTTCATGAGCAGCGGCTGCGCGTCGGTGTCGCTTATGATGCCGATGCCGGCGTTGCCTTCAAATTCGGGCAACTCGCTCTCGAAGCGCGTGCGGAAGTACGTGCTCTCGAGGTTGTGTATTGAACGATGGAATCCGCTTTCGCTGTCGTACGTGGCGAGTCCGCCGCGTCGTGTACCGAGATGGGAATTGTAGTCTGTACCGTAGAACAGGTCGGTGATGCATTTGCGTTTGGCTATAGTGCCGAAGAAACCTCCCATTTGTGTAGAACTCTGTGTGTTATGGTTAACGTGATGTGTGTTCTTGCGTGCCCCGCTTGTGGAAAGCACGTGCAAAGATAAGTCTTGGACCGAAAATGACAAAGATGTTACACTGCAAAAAACAATTTGTCCGACAAGACGAGCCGGATTGACCCCTCCGCCGCCTGCCGCCTGTCCGTCATGGAAGGGCAGGGCGAGTGGTGCCTTTATCCGCATGATAGTGACGCTTCCCCTTGTCGCAATCCCCGCTGGATTAATGTCGCAATCCCCGCTGGATTAAGGTTGCGAATCCACTGGATTAAGGTTGCGAATCCACTGGATTAAGGTTGCGAAACCACGGGATTAAGGACGTAAATCCACTGGATTTTATGGTTGCCCGACACGGCTTTCTATGGATGCCCATCGTTGGGTTCCAA
>CAYXLA010000085.1:0-9267 GCA_964465765.1 uncultured Bacteroidaceae bacterium
CTGCGTTCCCTTAGTCAGGGGTTAGCCATATAATGTACCTCTTCGAGGCACCACGTCCTGATGCTTACACTCATATAGTATGTATAGCCTCAAGCATGCGCTATATCATGTCGCCACGGCACGATGCCTACTCTTGTAGGAAGTGACACTTGGATACGCGGTACACCATTGGAGATTCGTTCGTCGCAGGATATGGGCATTGAGAGGACGTGCAGCCTCGAAGAGGTTGATTATATGGATAACCCCTGTCTAAGCGTAGCGCAGACTGGGGTAGTGTAGTCATCATCTACTTGTGCCTCGGAGAGGTACTTACATGAAGGACATGAAAATCCATGAGCACATAGTCTTGTGGTTGCGGATACATATCTACCATATTCGCTTATCCCTACCTTTTTTCTACTGACCCCTCATATATGCTCTGTCAAAGTCTTATATAAGAAATGGTCATAGATAACGTTTGAAATGGCACTTTCTTATATAAGACTTTGCCGTTTCTTATATATGTCTTTCAGGAGTGATGTTAAAGTGGGAGAGAGGTATTGTCATTTTTGCTAACTTTGCAGCCTATTTGTAACAAGACCACAAAATCTGATTTCTTAAAACAACAAAGATGATAACGTTTGCCATTTCGCTGTGTGCCCTCATAGTGGGATATTTAGTTTACGGAAAGTTTATAGAACATGTCTTCGGTCCTGACGACCGTCCGACTCCGGCTGTGGCCAATGCCGACGGTGTGGACTTCGTAGTACTGCCAGGATGGAAGATTTTCATGATTCAATTTCTTAACATAGCCGGTACAGGTCCTATATTCGGTGCCATTATGGGTGCCAAGTTCGGCCCTTCGGCATACCTGTGGATTGTGTTCGGCTGCATCTTTGCAGGTGCTATGCACGACTACCTAAGCGGCATGCTCTCATTGCGGAACAATGGTGAGGGACTGCCCGAACTCGTGGGGAAATACTTGGGACAGCGCACCAAGAAGGTCATGCTGGTGTTCTCGGTGCTGCTGCTCATGATGGTTGGTGCAGTGTTTGTCTACAGTCCTGCCATAATCCTTGGCGGCATTGCCGGTGATGTTATGATGTGGGTAGTGATAATCATTGTCTACTATGTCATTGCAACCATGCTGCCCATCGACAAGATTATAGGACGCATATATCCCCTGTTTGCCTTCATGATGCTGTTCATGGCACTGGCACTCCTGATAGCTCTGTTCATCCACATGCCCAACATACCCGAATTGTGGGACGGACTCGAGAACCGCAACGCGAAGATGGGACCGATATTCCCGTGTCTGTTCATCACCATAGCTTGTGGCGCCATAAGTGGTTTCCATGCAACGCAAAGCCCTCTGATGGCTCGTTGCATGAAGAGTGAACGCCAGGGACGCCCGATATTCTATGGAGCCATGATTACTGAAGGCATTGTGGCACTGGTCTGGGCTGCCATATCATCCTACTTCTTCTTCGACAATGGCTGGGAGGAAGTTGGAGGTTCGCTCTCCTCGAGTGCACCGCAAGTGGTCGCCATCGTGTCAGAGAGCTGGCTTGGCACGTTTGGTGGCATACTGGCATTGCTTGGTGTTGTGGCTGCTCCTATCACCAGTGGCGATACCGCACTGCGCAGTGCACGCCTCATCATTGCCGAGTTCCTGCACATGGCACAGAAGTCAATACGTAGCCGACTGTATATCTGCCTACCTCTGTTTGCTGTGACAATGCTCATCCTGTGGTTCAACATTGCCGATGAGGAAGGCTTCAACGTGGTGTGGAACTACTTCGGCTGGGCCAATCAGGCACTGTCGGTATTCACTCTGTGGACTCTGACAGTCTACCTCGTGCAGCAGCACAAGCCATTCATCGTCACTCTGGTGCCGGCACTGTTCATGACCGTGGTGTGCAGCACATTCCTCATAGTGTCTCCTACGGCTCTTGGTCTGAGCACCACATTGGGCTACTCGGTGGCTGTCTGCGTACTGATTGTCGCTCTGGGCTGGTTCTATCGTTGGTATAGAACGCAAAATTCATACAAGAAAAACTTCTAAACCAGTGCTTATGGAGCAGAAAAAGATAACGTTCGACAGCTTTATCCGTGGTGTTGTGGGTTGCCTCGTGGCAGTCTGCGTGCTGTGGGTGCTCTATCGTCTCAGCGATGTGTTACTGCCATTCTTTGTGGCATGGCTGTTGGCTTATCTGATATTCCCACTGGTAAAGTTCTTCCAGTATCGCTGTCGTCTGCACTATCGTGTGCTGGCTGTTGCGGCGGCACTGCTCACCATCATGTGCTTCGCTGTGCTGGTGTTCTGGCTCGTTGTGCCACCGGTGGTGAGTGAGATGGGACGCATTCGCGACCTCATAATAGAATATGTAGACTCCGTCCCTGCCGGCGACAGCGTGCCGGCTGTTGTGGCAAAGTACCTGCAGGAACACATCAATGTGGATGAGCTGATAGCCCTGTTCGACCGCGAAGAGCTGATGGATGCCATCAGGCAGACGCTGCCACGCATATGGAACATCATGACCGAGTCGGTGTCACTCGTGTTCAGTGCCATCTCCTTGATGATGACCCTGCTCTACACCATATTTATATTGCTCGACTATGAGAGCCTGTCGGGCGGATGGGTCAACATGATGCCCAAACGTCTGCGCCCGTTCTTCACGAAGCTGTCGACCGACATTGCCGACAGCATGAACCATTACTTCCGCGGACAGGCGATAATAGCCACGTGCGTGGGTGTGATGTTCAGCATTGGCTTCTTGATAATTGGCTTCCCAATGGCTATTGTGCTGGGACTGTTCATAGGCTTGCTCAACATGGTTCCCTACCTGCAGGTCGTAGGCTTCATACCCACCATTGTGCTCGCAATCATCAAGTCGGGCGATACAGGGCAGAACTTCTGGGTGGTGCTAGGCTTGGCATTGATAGTGTTTGCCGTGGTTCAGGTCATACAGGACATGTATCTGACGCCTCGCATCATGGGCCGTGCCATGGGACTCAGCCCTGCCATAATACTGCTCTCGCTGTCTGTCTGGGGTTCGCTGATGGGCATCATGGGCATGATAATAGCTCTGCCCATAACGACATTGCTCATATCCTACTACCAGAAGTACGTCATCGACCGGAACTCCTTGCCGTCCGATGCCGACGTCAATGCTGGTCAGGACCCTGAGAGCTCTGACTCTTCACAGCCTTGAGATAGCAGCTGCGGCATAGCGGTTCATACTCTTCGGTCTCGCCAAGCATGACTCGTCGGCTGTCTGCCACCTTACGATGTGAGTACATGGCAAGGTTTCCACAACGCACACATATTGCATGTACCTTGGTCACTTCGTCGGCTATGGCACACAGTGCAGGCATCGGACCGAACGGCTTACGCAGATAGTCCATGTCGAGTCCGGCAACAATCACACGAACGCCATTGTCTGCCAACTGGCTACATATATCCACAAGTCCGTCGTCGAGGAACTGTGCCTCGTCGATGCCAATGACGTCGATGCCCGACGACAGTAGCAGTATGCTGGCACTGCTATCGATAGGGGTGGAGGCTATGGAGTTGCCCTGATGCGACACGACATCGCCTTCGGAGAAGCGTGTGTCTATGCCTGGCTTGAATATCTCTACCTTCTGCCGTGCGAACTGAGCACGGTGCAGGCGCCGTATCAGCTCCTCGGTCTTGCCGCTGAACATGGAGCCGCAAATCACTTCTATGCGGCCACGGCGAACGGTCTCCTGCTGGTTGTCTTCTATGTTGAGCTCCATCGTAATGTCTGGATTTTAATCTATTTGTCTCGCAAAAGTACAACTTTTGCACATCCTCCAAGTTGTTGTGCTTTGATTTGTTATAACTTTGCCGCCGTAAAGGATTAAGAATGTCATACCTATGGGAATGCTCTATGTGGTGCCGACTCCAGTAGGAAATATGGAGGATATGACCTTGAGAGCCATACGCGTACTCAAGGAAGCTGACCTCATTCTTGCCGAAGACACACGCACGAGCAGTGTGTTGCTGAAGCACTTCGACATAAAGAACCGACTGCTGTCACACCATAAGTTCAACGAACATCAGACCACAGAGTCGGTGGTACAGCGCATGCTGGCAGGCGAGACAGTGGCACTGATTAGCGATGCCGGCACACCTGGCATCAGCGACCCAGGCTTCCTGCTCGTCCGCGAGAGTGTGAAGGCAGGCATAGAGGTGCAGTGCCTTCCTGGTCCGACAGCATTCGTACCTGCACTGGTATCGTCGGGACTGCCGTGCGACCACTTCTGCTTCGAGGGCTTCCTGCCACAGAAGAAAGGACGTCAGACAAGGCTCAACATGCTGGCAGAAGAGACACGCACCATGGTGATATATGAGTCGCCCTACCGTGTGCTGAAGACTCTGAAGCAGTTGGCAGAGGTAATGGGTGGCGAACGTCAGGCAGCTGCTTGCAGGGAGATAAGCAAGGTGCACGAAGAGACAGTGCGCGGAACGCTGACAGAACTGGCAGAACACTTCACTGCCAATGAGCCACGCGGAGAGTTTGTGATTATCGTCGGTGGTAAGGAAGACTGACTCTGCGGCAGACGAACAAGAGAGAACAAGAAACGTAATTCATAAACAAAAACAGAAGAACGTATGAAGAAGTTAGTATTTGTTGCGCTATCGGTAGCCGTGACGTTGACATCGTGCGACGGACTTGGCGGCAAGAGCAAAGACGCTCTGCAGGCGCAGAATGACTCGCTGATGAGCGAGCTTAACGCACGAAACAGTGAACTTGACGATATGATGGGGACTTTCAACGAGATCTCTGAAGGCTTCCGTCAGATCAATGAGGCAGAGAACCGTGTGGACTTGCAGCGTGGCAGCGTGGCAGAAGGCACGTCGGGACGCGAGCAGATGATTAGCGATGTGGAGTTCATCAAGAAGCAGATGCAGGAGAACCGTGAGCAGATTGCCAAGTTGCAGAGCCAACTCAGCAAGAGCCGTACACAGAGTTCACAGCTGAAGAAGGCATTGGAGTCGATGCAGCAGCAACTCGAAGAGAAAGAGGCACGTCTGGTGAGCCTGCAGGAAGAGCTGGCAGCACGCAACGTCCGCATTCAGGAACTCGACGAAGCAGTGACAGCACTCAGCGCTGACAAGCAGCAGCTCACTGCCGAGAACGAAGCCAAGGCACAGACAGTGGCACAGCAGGATGCCGATCTGCATCGTGCATGGTTCGTATTTGGCACACTGAAGGAACTGAAGGAGCAGAACATCGTGACCAACTCAGGACTGTTCCGTCGTGGTGATGTGATGAAGAGCGAGGATGCCAACAAGGACTACTTCACCGAGTGCGACATCCGTACCACACGCGAGATAAAGCTCTACTCTAAGTCTGCCAAGCTGCTGACGACGCATCCCGATGGTACATACTCACTCGATAAGGATGCCAATGGCGACTTCACAATGCACATCTCCGATCCTGACAAGTTCTGGAGCACAAGCAAGTATCTCGTAATCCAGGTGAGATAAGACAGTAACAACACGAACAATAATACCTAATGGCGGGCATCACTAGAACCCACATAAAAACACATTGAATATGATTAGACTGAATGCATTCTTTGAAGTCAACGAGGGTGTTGACCTCAAGCAGGTAAAGGCTTTGGCCGATGAGTTGGTAGAGAAATCACGTAAGGACGAGGGCAATCATGGCTACGACCTCTTTGTCAGTGCCACTAAGCCGTCGGTGTTCATGTTCTGCGAGACATGGGAGAACGATGAGGTACTCGACAAGCATTCCAATGCTGAGCACTTCACACGCATCGTGCCGCAGATTGCCAAGCTCTGCAAGGTACAGATGAAGATAGAGCGCTTCGACAAGTAAGCTCGTTGCAACCATAAGAGAAAAGAGGCAAGGACCACAGACAGGTCCCTGCCTTTTTTGTTGTTTGGCGCTACTGAAAAAAAGTTAGTACTCAGTAGAAAATACGTGTGGATATCCATGAACGCATAGTCTTTTGTGGGTGCGGATAGATATCTATCCTATTCGTTTATTCCCGATTTGGCTCTTGTGCGGAACAGCATCAGGGCTGCGAAAGTCAATGCACCGTTTAGCATCAGCAGTTCGTAGCCGAAGGTGTAGCCGGTGAAGTGGCGTGTCAGGACATCGATGACATAGCATGCCACCGGTGATGCCACACATATCCATGGCACAGCCTTGTCTGCCGGCTTACAGTGAGTGAACAGTCCGAAGCAGAACAGTCCTAACAGCGGACCGTAGGTATAGGAGCATAGTGTGTAGATGGCATCGATTATGTTCGTCGAGTTAACCATGCGGAATGCCAGTATGAACAGTGTGAATGCCACACATATCGCCATGTGCGAACGCCGACGCAGCCGTTCATCATGCGGACGTTCCTTGATGTCGACACAGAACGAAGTGGTCAGTGCCGTCAGTGCAGAGTCGGCACTGCTGAAGCATGCAGCCACTATGCCGATGGTGAAGAGCACTGTCACCGTGGTGCCAAGCTGTCCGGTAGCTGCGAACATAGGCAATAGGTCGTCGGTGCTTGCAGGCAGTTCCATGCCCTGCTGTTGTGCCAGCATTATCAGCAGTACACCCAGACTGAGGAACAGCAGATTGGCTGGCACGAAGCATAGACCGTAGGTACACATGTCTTTCTGTGCCTCACGCAGCGTCTTGCACGTCAGGTTCTTCTGCATCATGTCCTGGTCAAGTCCGGTCATCACTATCACTACGAACATGCCGCTAAGGAACTGCTTCCAGAAGTATTGCTTCGACATTGGGTCGTCGAACACGAATATGCGGCTATAGTGACTATCGCTAATTGCCCGTATGCTTTCGCCAAGACTCATGCCCAACTCACGTCCCACGCCGATGATAATCAGTATTAGTGCACCAAACAGGCAGAATGTCTGGAACGTGTCTGTCCATACCAGTGTCTTAACACCTCCACTGCGTGTGTATAGCCATATCAACCCCACCATGCCTGCCACCGTCACTGCGAAAGGCACGCCAATGGTGCCAAACACGAAGTCCTGCAGTATCATGCACACCATGTAGAAGCTCACGGCGGCACGTGTCATCTTGCTCAAGAGGAAGAACGCAGCTCCTGTCTTGTACGATCGGTATCCGAGTCGTTCCTTCAAGTATATATATATAGTGGAGTGGTTCATGCGGTAGTAGATGGGCAGCAGGATGAATGCTACGGCGAAGTATCCTGGTATGAAGCCGAGGCACATCTGCAGATAGCTCATGCCGATGCTCACTGGCATGCCAGGAACGGATATGAAGCTGACACCCGATATTGATGCTCCCACCATGCCTATGGCTACCATATACCATGGCGAACTGCGGTCGGCACGGAAGAAGGTTTCGTTTGTTGCTCCACGGCTTGTCAGCCGGCTCAGCACAAACAGTAGTGCGAAGTAAATCAGTACGGTGGCTACGATAATCATGTTGTATCAGGCGTATGCCTTCTGCTAATGGAGTCGCAAAGTTAGCAAAATCTGTGCCTTTTGCTTACATTTGCAGTCTATTCGAAAACCAAAGACAAAAGAAAGAGCTCATGGCAACAACTGACGACAAGAAGATTATCTTCTCAATGGTCGGGCTAAGCAAGACGATCCGCCAGACCAACAAGCAAGTACTCAAGAACATCTACCTCTCATTCTTCTATGGTGCCAAGATAGGTATCATCGGTCTTAATGGCGCTGGTAAGTCCACGCTGATGAAGATCATTGCCGGACTTGACACGCAGTATGAAGGTCAGGTGGTATTCTCCCCAGGCTATACCGTAGGCTATCTGCCCCAAGACCCATACCTCGACCCAGAGAAGACGGTCAAAGAGGTGGTGCAGGAAGGCGTGCAGAACGTGGTCGACACGCTGAAGGAGTATGAGGAGATAAACCTCAAGTTCGGAGACCCTGAATACTATGAGAACCCGGACAAGATGGACAAACTCATGGCAAGGCAGGCTGAACTGCAGGACATCATAGACAGTACCGACGCATGGAACCTTGACTCGAAGCTGGACATTGCAATGGATGCACTGCGTTGTCCCGATGGCGACCAGTTGTGTGCGCACTTGAGTGGTGGCGAACGCCGTCGTGTGGCGCTGTGCCGACTGCTTCTGCAGAAGCCCGATGTACTGTTGCTCGATGAGCCGACCAACCATCTTGATGCAGAGAGCATAGACTGGTTGGAGCAACACTTGCAGCAATATCAGGGAACGGTAATCGCCGTAACCCACGACAGATACTTCCTCGACCATGTGGCAGGCTGGATTCTCGAACTCGACCGTGGTGAAGGCATCCCTTGGAAGGGTAACTATAGCAGCTGGCTTGAGCAGAAGACACAGCGCATGGCGCAGGAAGAGAAGACAGAGAGCAAGCGTCGCAAGACGCTGCAACGCGAACTGGAATGGGTGCGCATGGCACCCAAGGCACGTCAGGCTAAGGGTAAGGCGCGTCTGAACAGCTATGACAAGCTCCTCAACGAGGATGTCAAGGCCAAGGAGGAAAAGCTCGAAATCTTCATTCCCAACGGTCCGCGTCTGGGAAACAAGGTCATCGAGGCACGCCATGTTGCCAAAGCCTTTGGCGACAAGTTGCTCTTCGACGACCTCAACTTCGTGTTGCCACCCAACGGCATCGTGGGTGTCATAGGTCCCAATGGCGCTGGTAAGACCACACTCTTCCGTCTCATCATGGGACTGGAGAAGCCCGACCGTGGCGACTTCGAGGTAGGTGAGACCGTGAAGCTGGCGTATGTCGACCAGCAGCATAGCAGCATCGACCCCGAGAAGAGCGTCTACCAAGTCATCTCCGGTGGTACAGAACTCATACGCCTGGGCAATCGCGAGGTCAATGCACGTGCCTATCTGTCGCGCTTCAATTTCACTGGAGCCGATCAGGAGAAGCTGTGCGGTGTGCTCAGTGGCGGTGAACGCAACCGTCTGCATCTGGCATTGGCTCTGAAGGAAGAGGGCAACGTGCTGCTGCTCGACGAACCTACCAACGACATCGACGTGAACACACTGCGTGCTCTTGAGGAAGGTCTCGACGACTTTGCCGGCTGTGCCGTCGTCATCAGTCACGACCGTTGGTTCCTCGACCGCATCTGTACGCACATCCTTGCCTTCGAGGGCGACTCAAACGTGTTCTTCTTCGAGGGCTCGTACTCAGACTATGAGGCCAACAAGCTGAAGCGTCTGGGACGTACAGAGCCGACTCGTGTGCGCTATCGTAAGCTCACCAACGACTGACAGATTACTCTC
>CAYXLA010000086.1:0-9231 GCA_964465765.1 uncultured Bacteroidaceae bacterium
CGTGATGGCCTTAGACATTAATCATCTTGCCCCTAGACATTAATGTCCTTTTTTGGCTTGCGGTGTGCCGAAAAAGCAAGTACTACTTACTTGGCAAAGTAAGATATACTAACTCGGTGAAGTAAGTACTACTAACTTGGCAAAGTAAGTGGTACTGGCTCGATTTTGTAGGGTTAACCTCGTTGGCTCTCAAGGTTAACCTCATAGGTCGTTAAGGTTAACCTCATAGGTCGTTAAGGTTAACCTCGTTGGCTGTTAAGGTTAACCTCATCGGACTCCGAGGCTTACTCAATATTTCTTGCTGTTCCCCCACAGCTGCGACATGCGTTCCTTGTGACGCTCTTCTGCGGCATTGGGTTGCGGATGCCAGAACATTGTGTCCTTCAGTGCGTCGGGCAGATACTGCTGGTTGACGAAGTGTCCGGCGAAGTCGTGTGCATACTTGTAGTCCTTGCCATATCCCAGCTGTTCCATCAGTTGGGTAGGGGCATTGCGGAGATGCAGCGGCACGGGCTGGTTGCCGGAGCGCTTCACCTCTGCCAGAGCATCGTTTATAGCCTTGTATGCTGAGTTGCTCTTGGGACTTGTCGCCAGATAGACCGTCGCTTCTGCCAATGGTATGCGTCCTTCGGGCCATCCCAACTTCATCACTGCATCGAAGCAGGCATTTGCCAGCAGCAGTGCATTGGGATTGGCAAGACCGATGTCTTCGGCTGCCGAGATCACCAATCGCCGTGCTATGAATGCAGGGTCTTCGCCTCCCTCGACCATGCGTGCCAACCAGTAGATTGCCGCATCGGGGTCGCTGCCACGAATGGACTTGATGAAGGCAGAGATGATGTCGTAGTGCATCTCGCCGTCCTTGTCGTATGCCAGGGGATTCTGTTGCAGACGGCTTGCCACGAGCTTGTCGGTGATGACCACGGGGTCTTCTGGCTCCGACTGTACCACCAGCTCCAGTATGTTCAGCAGCTTGCGGGCATCGCCACCGCTATAGCGCAACATGTCGGTGGTCTCTTCGAGGCGTATGTCGCGCTTCTTCAGCTCGGTGTCTGTAGTGATGGCACGGTTGAGCAGTCCCAACATGTCGTCCTTGTCCAACGGCTCAAGCGTATACACCTGGCAGCGCGACAGCAGCGGACGAATGACCTCAAACGACGGGTTCTCCGTCGTTGCACCAATCAGCGTCACCACACCTTGCTCCACTGCACCGAGCAGTGAGTCCTGCTGTGACTTGCTGAAGCGGTGAATCTCGTCGATGAACAGCACGGGGTTGGCTTGCGAGAAGAAGCGACTGCCCTTGGCACGCTCGATGACGTCGCGCACATCCTTGACGCCGCTGGTCACTGCACTTAGTGTGTAGAACGGCGTCTTCAGTCGGGTGGCGATGATCTGTGCCAGTGTGGTCTTGCCCACACCCGGAGGTCCCCACATGATGAACGACGACACCTCGCCCGAGTCAATCATCTGCCTCAGTATGGCGCCCTTGCCAACGAGATGCCGTTGTCCGACATACTCGTCAAGCGTCTTCGGTCGCATGCGTTCTGCCAGTGGCTGCATAGTGTGTGTACTCCTTATATATATAATAGGTGTGTGTCAGAACGTCATCATCACCATGAAGCGCAAGCCGCCTTTCTTCACGCCAGGGATGTCTGTATACGTCAGACGGCGCACATACTCCACGTGCAGCAGCTTGAAGATGTTGTAGATGCCCACGCTGGCTTCGATGTACGGCTCCTTCTGGTCCATGATGAAGCTCGTTGCCTTGTTGTTGCGCATCGGGAAGATGAACAGGTCGGAGCTTGTCTGCTTGTATGGGTTGTTCTGGTCGGTCAGCGTGCCCCACAGTCCGCGAATCTTGAACGTCTCGCGCCACTTCAGCTTCTTTATTAGCGGAATGCGGTTGAGCAGCTTGCCGCCCATGTCGTACTTCAGGTAGAGCGACACATAGCGGTCGTTCAGGAACTCCATGTTGTTGATGAGGCTGAAGGTCTCGTTGAGCTGGTTGATGTACGACAGGTTAGCCTGCGGAAGGTTCAGGAACGGGAACGGCACCTTGTTCCACTGTGCTCCGGCACGCAGTGTGGCATCCAGCTTACCCCATGATCCCAGCCAGAAGCGGCGGTGTACGCTTGCTTCGGTGAGGTTGAAGTTGTACTCGCCACCGAGTATGCCCTTCATACCGATGGTGTGTGAGATGGTGTAGATTGGTGCGTCGAGCGACACGGGCACGCGTCTCTGCTTGGTGTTGACGAATGTTTCGCCAGGGGCATAGCGCAGAGTGAACGACATCTCTGTCGTCGTGATGTCGTGCACGCGAGTATTCGTGGCATCCAGATATCCCGGTGTCTGTCCGTCGTTCTTCCAGTATTCCAGTGCGCCTGTTGGCTGGTCGTTGCGGTGGCGTGCTATCGCCTTGAACGACAGTCCTGCATTTGTCTCCACGACATACGACAGCTCGGCATCGCGTATGTAGGACATCTGGTCCACCGTGGTCCATCTCCAACCGACGAACATGTTGTCCTTGTCCGTAGCCAGATATTTGTCCATTGGCGACATAACATCGTACTGGTAGCGGAATGCTATGTAGTGTTGCGGGAACTCCCACAGCACGTAGTCGCGCTTGTTGAACGAGTATGCCAGCTGACCCTGATAGAACCACTTCTTGTCCTTGAATCCGTAGGCGCCGTAGCCACTTGCCATCCAGTGCTTGCTGAGGTTGCCTGTGGTGAGTCCGCTGAGACGCAGACGCAGTCCGTTGACGTAGTTGCTCGTTATCATGGTGTTGATAGGGCCAATGTCGAACTTGCTCGGGTGCTTGCGTCCTCCCACCTCGACGAAGTTCTGTATGACTGCCTTTGCACCGAATATCATGTACTTGAAGCCTGGTATCTGCTCGATGCGGTTCATGAACAGGTCCATCGTGCTCTCGTTCTTTGTTAGCGGCACCTGTCGCACCTCTGCCCAGTACTCGTCGCTCTTGTTCATCATGTCGGCTTCCTTGATTACCTCACCCTTCAGTCGGAACAGGCGCGGCTCAATGTCGGCAAAGTCGTATTTCGTGTACTTGGTAGTGCGTTCTATCTCCATGCCCGACGTGCCTTTTATCAGACTAAGCTCCACGGTCATGTCGTCGTCGGTCAGCACCCATGTGCTGTCGGGCAGCTGTTCGTAGTTCTGCTCTATGTCGAGGTTGTCCACGAAGTTCACGCCGGTCTTCTTGGGCAGGTTCATCGTGCAGCGCTTCACGGCGTAGGTCGAGTCGTATGCCACATAGATGTGTCCGGTGAAGCCGAAGTCCTGCGAGTTCTGCGGCACGAAGTTCAGGTGCACACACATCTGGTTGTCCACCATGATGGTGTCGACCAGATAGAACTGGTAGAATGAGATGGCTCCGCTGCCTATAGGGCTGACGAAGTGTTGCTGCAGCAGACGGATGTTGTCGTCGTAGATGTTGATGTTTGTGAACACGTCGTTGAGTATCGTGCCCATCGTACCGCCATTGTTGAAGAACTCGTCGATGCCGTTTGAGGTCATGCCCTCGATGATTTCCTTCTTGCTTTCGGGCGACTTGCGGTAGATGGTACGTGAGCTGGTCTCCTTCACCGAGATGGGCAGGATCATCTTTCCTGTCTTCGGCGACTCTTCGACCTGATCCTTGAAGAACGAGAACTTCTTGTACACGCCCTTCTCCATCTTCTCTGGCGTGACATTGTTGAGCGAGGTCTTCATCTTCTCGTATTTGTAGTACGAGTAGTAGTCTTTCTGCTCCAGCTTCAGACCACGCTTGTTGGCAATCACCTTACGCATGAAGTCCACGGCAGGATTGTTGCGGCGAGAGTAGTGTTCGCGCTTTGGCTTCACCACCACTTCACCAAGCATGATGTCGCTGGGCTTCAGCTTAACGTTGATTTCGCGTGTTCCGGGTTGGAACGTAATCTGCTGAGTCTCGTAGCCAATTGCACTATATGTCAGCGTGTACCAGCCACGATGGGTCTCCACCTCATAGTATCCGTCGTTGTTCGACACCGAACCAACGCCCTTGCCCTCGTACTGCACGGTCACATAGAGCAGCGGCTCGTTTGTCAGTGAGTCGGTGATGATGCCGGTTATCTTCTGTGCGTTGGCTACAGAAGCCAGTCCCAGCAGTATGGAGGTGAAAAGTATATATAGTAGATGTCTGCGCATGGCGTTTCCTGTTGTGTAGTGCCTGTCGCGGCACAATTTGTGCGCAAAGATATTCATTTCCGCCGTAACAGCCCAAGGTGCATAGTGTCTCTTATTCTCTATTAACTGTTCCTTTGGTACTTGATTGTGGCTTTTAAGGTTTTTTCTATAAAAAGAGGCTGTGCCGAAACCGACACAGCCTCTTACAATTATTTATAGACCTTAGTATCAGATCAGGAAGCCGAGGAGGACACCGGCTGCAACTGCAGAACCGATGACACCTGCAACGTTCGGGCCCATAGCATGCATCAGCAGGTAGTTGGAAGGATCATACTCCAATCCGACAACCTGTGAGATACGTGCCGAGTCAGGCACAGCCGATACACCGGCGTTACCGATGAGCGGGTTGATCTTGTTGTCCTTAGACAGGAACAGGTTGTAGAACTTCACGAACGATACACCTGCTGCAGTTGCAATCATGAACGACAGAGCGCCCAGACCGAAGATGAGCAGTGAGTTGACTGTGACGAACTCTGAAGCCTGTGTTGAGCAACCAACGGTGAAGCCCAGAAGCATTGTTACGACATCGATCAACTGGTTGCGTGCAGTATCTGCCAGACGGCGTGTCACGCCGCTCTCCTTAAGCAGGTTGCCGAAGAACAGCATACCCAGCAGAGGCAGACCCGAAGGAACAAGCATCGCTGTGAGCAGCAGTCCGACGATAGGGAAGATTACCTTCTCGTTCTTCGACACTGCGCGCGGAGCCTTCATGTGGATGACGCGCTCCTTCTTCGTGGTGAGCAGACGCATGATAGGCGGCTGGATCACAGGAACCAACGCCATGTATGAGTATGCTGCAACTGCGATGGCACCCATGAGGTTAGGAGCCAGCTTCGATGACAGGAAGATTGCGGTAGGACCGTCAGCACCACCGATGATGCCGATTGCACCTGCCTGCTTCGGGTCGAAGCCCAGAGCCAATGCCAGCATGTAGGCACCGAAGATACCGAACTGAGCTGCTGCACCGATAAGAATCAGACGAGGCTGAGAAATCAGCGCGGAGAAGTCCGTCATGGCACCGATGCCGAGGAATATCAGTGGTGGATACCATCCGTTGGTCACACCTCCATAGAGGATGTTGAACACGGAGCTGTCTTCGTAGATACCTACTTTCAGACCTGCGTCAAGGTTGAAGGGGATGTTGCCGACCAAGATACCGAAACCAATAGGAATCAGCAGCATCGGCTCGAACTCCTTCGATACCGCCAGGTATATGAAGAACAGACCTACTGCGAGCATCACCCAGTGACCCACGGTAGCATTAGCGTAGCCCGTGAAGTTCCAGAAGTCCAGCAGGTTGTGTCCCAAGAAATTCAAAAACTCTCCCATATTCTTTTACTCTATTACGATTAAGTCTGTACCTTCAAGGATTGAATCGCCCTTGGCAACGTTGATGGCTGCTACCTTACCGTCCTTGTCTGCAAGGATGTTGTTCTCCATCTTCATGGCCTCGAGTACCATAAGAACCTGACCCTTCTTGACAGCGTCGCCTACATTGACCTTAACCTGCAGGATTACGCCTGGCAGCGGTGACTTGATGCCCGACTTGCCACCCTTAGGTGCAGCTGGTTTGTCGACCTTAGCAACTGGTTCGGGTGCGGGGTTAGCCTGTACGGGACGGCGGACTGCTGCCTTAGGTGCAGCCTTGGGAGCCTTCTTCATTTCCACTTTGTAGGGAGCGCCGTTGACTTCAACGTTGACAACGTTCTCCTCAATCTCGCCAACGGTCACTGTGTACTTGTTGCCGTTGATCTTATACTCGTATTCTTTCATTGTTCCGTTAATTATTTTCTGTGGGGTAATTGACGCATTGTTATTGACTTGGCATTCCAAGGAGAGAGCGTGCGCTCATGCTCGTTGCCGATGGTGAGCACCATTTCCTCCATGTCGTGGACATCGTTCTGCATCTCGTGCAGGGCCATACCGATGGCAGCATAGACTTCGCCAGGAACGTAGTCTTCCTTGCCAGCTGTGGCAGCTGCTGTAGTAGCGGCTTCGGCGCTGACGCCCTTAGCCTTGAGCTCGTTCTTCTTTGCCATCTTTATAGAGATGGTTCCGATGAGGCTGAATGCTCTGTACAGAATCAGCAAGCAGCTGAATACAACAATCATTGCGGTGATGGTCATGCCGACACCGACAGGATCCTGAGTCTCGAAGTTGCGCATCTTGGCAGTGGAGTCAACTACGACGTTAGCTACGCCGGCTGTTGTCGGGTTGCTGGGGTCGTTGTAGTCGAATACCTTCCATGTGTCTGTCACATTGCCAGAGTACAAGTTACCGTCGCGGCCGTATGCCTGGTCAGCACTGAGCTTGTTGGCAGGGATAGTAACCTCGTCCAACAGGTCCTTGTTGCTGTCGAACAGACGAACGGTGGTCTCCTTGCTGGGGTCCAGTGTGAAGTTGGTGTGCAGCGTTCCGTGCAGGTCGTTGTTGTCTGCCCACAGCAGGATGTGCTGACGCGGCTGGACTTTCGTGGCAACGTCACCGGTAGGGATGGTGTAGCGTGTTGTCTGGCCATTTGCCTCAACCTCTACAGCATACCCGGCTACGTCAATCGGGCCGTAGTATTTGACGAACAATTCAATCCATGGCGTGTGCTGTCCGTAGTCGTTGACTACGCCCTCGACGTTCTCCATGCAGATTTCGTTCAGCAATACCTTGCTGGACGTCGACTGCTGACGGCAGGACGTGAGGCTGAAGACCAGCGCACATGCAAGAATTATTCCGATGTTTAATTTCTTCATAAATTCTCTGTTTTACGATACTTGGAATTACAGTGGAATATTGCCGTGCTTCTTTGCCGGATTCTCCTGACGCTTTGTTCTCAGCTGCTGCAGGGCACGGATGATGCGGAAGCGCGTGTTGCGCGGCTCGATGACATCGTCGATGTAGCCATACTGTGCTGCGTTGTACGGGTTGGCGAAGAGCTTCTGATACTCTGCCTCCTTCTCTGCCAGCAATGCCTTGGGATCTGCTGCTTCCTTTGCATCCTTTGCAAAGAGCACCTTAACGGCACCTGCTGCACCCATAACTGCGATCTCGGCTGTAGGCCATGCGTAGTTGATGTCGCCACGGAGCTGCTTGCAGCTCATCACGATGTGCGAACCACCGTAAGACTTGCGCAGTGTGACTGTTACTTTTGGCACTGTAGCCTCGCCGTAAGCGTAGAGCAGCTTAGCACCGTGCAGGATCACACCGTTGTACTCCTGACCTGTGCCAGGCAGGAAGCCCGGAACGTCAACGAGCGTTACCAATGGAATGTTGAATGCGTCGCAGAAGCGTACGAAGCGTGCTGCCTTGCGTGATGCATTGCAGTCGAGCACACCTGCCATCATCTTAGGCTGGTTGGCTACGACACCTACCGACTGTCCGTTCATGCGGGCGAAGCCGACGATGATGTTCTTTGCATAGTCCTTGTGAACCTCGAGGAACTCACCGTTGTCGATAACTGCACCAATGACCTCATACATGTCGTATGCCTGGTTAGGATTGTCAGGGATGATCTCGTTCAGAGAATCCTCAAGACGGTCTATTGGGTCGTTGCAAGGAACAGAAGGAGCCTCCTCCATGTTGTTCTGCGGTATGTAGCTGATGAGCTTGCGGATGAGTGCAAGTCCTTCTTCCTCGGTTGCTGCGGTGAAGTGCGTAACACCAGACTTAGCAGAGTGTACGCTTGCGCCACCCAGGCTCTCCTCGTCTACATCCTCGCCGGTGACAGTCTTTACGACCTTCGGGCCGGTCAGGAACATATATGATGTGCCTTCAATCATGATGGTGAAGTCGGTGAGGGCAGGAGAGTATACTGCACCACCTGCGCACGGACCGAAGATACCGGAGATCTGCGGGATAACACCTGAAGCCAGGATGTTGCGCTCGAAGATTTCAGAGTAGCCAGCGAGTGCGTTGACAGCTTCCTGAATACGTGCGCCACCCGAGTCGTTGATGCCGATGCAAGGTGCACCCATGCGCATTGCCAGGTCCATGACCTTGCAGATCTTCTGCGCCATAGTCTCAGACAGTGAGCCGCCTGATACTGTGAAGTCCTGTGCGAAGACATAGACCAGACGGCCGTCGATTGTGCCACTACCAGTTACAACGCCGTCGCCCAAATAGTGCTTCTTGTCCATGCCGAAGTTCGTGCATCTGTGCTTTACGAACATATCGACTTCCTCGAAGCTGCTCTCGTCGAGCAGCATAGTGATGCGCTCGCGGGCAGTGTACTTACCTCTGGCGTGCTGCTTCTCAATAGCCTTCTCGCCACCACCTAAACGGGCTTCTGTGCGAAGCTCGATAAGTTCCTTAATCTTTTCAACCTGATTGCTCATTGTGTACAAATGATGATTATGATTATTTATTCGGTTTCTCGCAAAGTTCGGTCAGCACAGCTGCTGTTGACTTCGGATGCAGGAATGCGATGTTGAGGCCTTCTGCTCCCTTGCGCGGAGCCTTGTCGATCAGCTTCACGCCCTTGCCTTCAGCCTCTGCCAGTGCGTTTGCTACGCCATCCTCGATGCAGAATGCCAGGTGATGCATGCCGCCACGTCCGCCATTCTTCTCGATGAACTTGGCGATGGTGCTCTCCGGGCTTGTGGGCTCCAGAAGCTCAAGCTTCACTTCTCCGACCTTGATGAAAGCCGTCTTTACCTTCTGGTCGGCAACTTCCTCAACACTGTAACACTTAAGACCTAATACATTCTCGAAATAAGGCAATGCTTCCTCGATGCTTGGGACAGCGATGCCAAGATGCTCAATGTGTGAAATTTTCATATCGCTTACTGCTTATTTGAATTAATAGATATCTAACCTTACGGACTTTTAATTTTCCAACGGCAAAAGTACAATTTTTTTGTTCCACAATAGAAAAAATCTGCTTTTTTGTGCTTCCGTGTTCTACCGGTGCGACTCTGCATTTGCGGCGTGCGGCGTTCGTTCAATTCTGTTCAATAGCCGTTCAATAATCGTTCAATACCCCTTGTCAGACGCGTTCTGAAGGTACCTCTCGTT
>CAYXLA010000087.1:0-9174 GCA_964465765.1 uncultured Bacteroidaceae bacterium
CTTAACGCTTCACGTTCATGTCCTGCTGTGGTGTCTCGGAGAGACACAATTATGCGTAACCCCAGACTAAGGGAACGCAGTGACCGCAGTCTGGGGCTCATGACACCCCCTACTGTGCCTCGGAGAGGTACATACATGAAGGACATGAAAATCTATGAATACATAGTCTGGCGGATGCGGATACATATCTACCGTATTCGCTTATCCCCACCTAATTTCTACTGACCCAGGAAGGCCCATTTCACAATAGAAATTAATGGTGCTTTTGCAAAATTCACTACCCCAAAGTAGCCAATACGCAGAGGGAATAAAAGAAAAACACTCAAACTCTTGTTCGTCATATTAATTTGTATTACACTTGCACACAAATAATTAGTATGTATAGATATGAGTATGGACATCAAAACAAAATCTACCGCCTCTATCAGGATAGATACGGGTTTGCTCAACGCTCTGAAGAACAATGCAAAAAGAGACAATAGGAGTTTCAGTAATTATTTGGAAACCATTCTATTTGAAGTGATAGCGCAGCAGCCGGTTGACCACACTGAAGGAATTCGTCAAGGGCTTCAGGAAGTTAGGATGATAAAAGACGGAAAACTAAAAGCAAAGTCAGCAGACGAGCTGTTCAATGAACTTTAATGTAATAGCAACACCTCACTTTGAAAAGTCATTGAAAGAGTTGGCCAAGCGATATAAGTCAATGAAATATGACTTTGGTGATTTTAAAGACTCCTTGAAGGAAAATCCGTTTCAAGGTGCTGATTTGGGTGGTGGCCTGCGAAAGATACGCATGGCGATAGATTCCAAGGGTAAAGGCAAATCTGGAGGCGCCAGAGTTATTACCTATACGACTTTAGTAGATGAAACATCTGGTGATGTTTGGCTAATTGAAATCTATGACAAATCACAATATTCGACCATAAAGATCAACACCATCAGGAAAATGCTGAAAGATTTGGATTTGTGAGTTGCCATAAGCCTGTGCGCTAGATTCCCCAACTAGACAGCAGAAACGTTTTATGTCAGTCATTGCCTAAGCATTCACTTTTGCAAAATCTACTACTCAATAGTCAAAAGATGTCTTCTATACAAGACATCTTTTGACGGTTTTATGCATTGTATGTGCCACGTTTTGTTGCATCAGTAGATATTTAGTGGGGACAAGCGGACATGGTAGAAACGCATTCACGACTGCAAGACTGTACGTTTACAGATGAGATGAAGACATACATCACGATAGCTGTAATACCCTAAGAATGTGGCAGATATTGTTCGAAAAGTTAGCCAAAGTCCTCTCACATCGTTCGATATGAGCATTCACATCGTTCGATGTGAGCACTCACAACGTTCGATGTGAGCATTCACAACGTACGATGTGAGACGACTTCATATGACTTCTCACACGACTTTGACTACCTGCTCGCATGACTTTAGCTACCTGCTTACAAGACTGTAATAGTCGTCTGTCATCAGAAAATAGGTCGGGACTTGAACCCATCACCCGACGCTCAACGCCAAACACCAGTGCCTCAAGCGACGCTGCACGCAAGTCTGTTTAAAAACGTTTACTATCTGTTTACTAGCCGTTTACTAAACCGCTCAAAATGCCGTGTTTGTAATTACAAACCTCGATTAGTAATTACTTCCGTTCACTAATCCCGTGTTTGCACGAGTAGGCACCCTAACGATGGGCATTCTTAGGGTCTAAGGATGGGCATTCTATGCACCTAAGGATGCCCATTTAAAGGACCATAGAATGGGCATCCTTGGACCCTAACGATGGGCATTCATAGAAAGCGACTACAGACACTATATCTCCCCTGCTTAAAACCGCCTGTATATGGACGTTCAACCATAGATCCTATGGACGTTCAACCATAGATCCTCTGGACGTTCAGCCATAGATCCTCTGGACGTTCAACCATAGAAGGCACAGGTTTTAGGCTTTAGAAGTGTCTGTCGAATGGATTACATTTTTTCACATTAATATCGGAGACGTGTGTCAGATTATTCTTATTTTTGTGGTGTCTAAAGACATATAGGACTCGAAAAGACCACTGGATATAACGTAGAGTAACATGGAGTTTAGCTTGGAAACCGGCCTCTTGATTGGGGCAATCTTGATTTATGTGAGTATCGTGATAAGCAAGACGGGATTCCGCTTCGGAATACCGACGTTGTTGATGTTCCTCATTGTGGGAATGCTCTTCGGAACCGACGGTCTCGGACTGCAGTTCGACAGCCCAAAGGTGGCGCAGTTCATCGGCATGGTAGCACTGAGCATCATCCTCTTCACGGGTGGCTTCGAGACTAAGTTGAACGACATTAGACCTGTCATTTCGCAAGGTATAGTGCTGTCGACAGCCGGAGTGCTGCTGACGACGGTGATTACTGGCGGCTTCATCTACTTCATCTCCGAGAAGAACTTCACCAACCTGTCCATGCCAATCATGGCATCCATGCTGCTGGCAGCGACGATGTCGTCAACCGACTCTGCTTCGGTGTTCAGCATCCTGCGTTCGCAACACATCAACCTGAAAGAGAATCTGCGACCGATGATTGAGCTGGAGAGCGGTAGTAACGACCCTATGGCATATATGCTGACCATCATACTGATACAGATCATCGGCAGTGGGGCTGACCTCGACGCAGTGGAGATAATAAAGAACCTGCTGGTGCAGTTCCTGATGGGTGCATTCCTTGGCTTCGTCATCGGCAAGCTGGCAGTGAAGCAGATCAACAAGATTAATCTGCCGAACAGCTCACTCTACCCCATCCTGCTCCTTAGCGTTGTGTTCATCACATTCACCATCACCGATATGCTCAACGGCAACGGCTACCTCGCTGTCTATATCGCCGGCATGGTGACAGGCAATGAGAAGCTGACATACCGACGCGAGATTACTACCTTCATGGACGGAATGACTTGGTTGTTCCAAATCGTGATGTTCCTCGTGCTTGGACTGCTGGTCAACCCGCACGAGATGCTCAGTGTTGGTCTGGTATCGCTGCTCATCGCACTGTTCATGATATTCGTATCGCGACCCATAAGTGTGTTTGCCTGCCTCATGCCGTTCCGCAACATGAGTACCAGGGCACGACTATTTGTGTCGTGGGTAGGGCTGCGTGGTGCAACGCCTATTCTGTTTGCCACCTACCCTGTTGTAGCTGGCGTTGAAGGTTCCAACCAGCTGTTCGACATCGTGTTCTTCATCACTCTGATATCGTTGTTGGTACAAGGTATGAGCATTTCGAAGGTGGCAAAGCTGCTGAAGCTTGACCTTCCGGAGGAGAAGACAGGCAATTCGTTCGGCGTCGAACTGCCCGACGAGCTCGACTCGAAGCTCAACGACATCACGCTGACAGAAGAGATGCTCGCCAAAGGCAAGCGTCTGGCAGACATGAACCTGCCCAAGGGCACACTGGTGATGATCATCAAGCGCGGCGAAGAGTTCATTGTGCCTAACGGTAAGATGGAGCTGATGGTCGGCGACCAGTTGCTGCTGATATCGGGAAACACGGCGACACCAGCACCACAGCCAGCACAGTCTACACCCATAGGTTAAGCACCTACGAAGCCGTACATCCGTAAGGATTGGCACACGCATGCGTCGTGCCCCACATGAAGAAATATTTCCATGGGGCATAGCGGATAACGTAACGTTTCACTACCTTTGGCACAATATTCAAAAGGAAATTAAACAACAACATAAAAATATCACAGAAATGAAAAACTCAAACGTAAAGCTCGTAGCAGTTGCGCTGGCATGCGCATCATTCACGTTCTCATCGTGCATCGGCTCTTTCGCTCTGCACAATCGTCTTAACAGCTGGAACCAGTCCATCGGCGACAGATGGGTGAACGAACTGGTCTACCTGGCTTGCAACATCATACCGGTATATGGTGTATGCTACCTTGCTGATGCACTCGTAATCAACTCCATCGAGTTCTGGAGCGGCAGCAACCCAATGGCAGACAACATCGGCACAGTGAAGACCATCAAGGGCGAGAACGGCACATACGCAGTGACCACACTCGAGAATGGCTACACCATCACCAAGGAAGGCGAGGATGCTTCTATGGACCTGATCTACGACAAGGAGTCAAACACATGGAGCGCAGTGACCGACGGTCAGAGCACAGAGATTCTGAAGTTCAACGAGGACGGCACAGTGACCATGGCAGCTCAGGGCAAGCAGGCTATGACTGTTACTCCCGATGCCAACGGCGTCTCTACCTATGAGGCTGCAGTCGGTGGAAGCACATACTTCGCTGCACGATAAATAGACGACGTACACCTTATTATTATATAGACGTACACCTTATTATATATATAGGTAGATATGAAAGGCAAGAATCTGTTACTGGCATGCGCCGTGGCTTCACTGATGACCACAGCATGCAGCAACGACAACAACCGTGAAGAGCTGTTCAACGGCAAGGACCTGAGCGGATGGGTGCTGTATGCCAGCCCCGACAGCGATGTTCCTGCCAATGAAGTGTTCACCGTAGGCGACGGTGTCATAAAGGTGCTGGGCAATCCTTACGGATATATGCGCACAGCAAAGAAGTATGCCGACTTCAAGGCACACTGCGAATACCGTTGGACCGACGGTAAAGGCTCTAACAGTGGCTTCTTCCTGCGCCTACAGGAAGGTGACACAATGTGGCCAGGAATGGTAGAGTGCCAGCTGCAGGCAGGACATGCAGGCGACTTGCTTGGTGGAGGACTGCAGATAGCCGAGAACCCCGACAGGCCTGGCTTTAAGCGCCAGTCGCGCAGTGAGGATGCAGGCAATGTGGAGAATGGCATCGACGAGTGGAACAGTGTCGACGTGAGCTGCATTGGTTCGCACATCACCATAACGGTCAACGGCACTGTGGTAAACGAAGCCGAGACCAGTTTGACAGAAGGTTTCCTTGCACTTCAGAGCGAAGGCGGTCCGTTGGAGTTCCGCAACGTATGGGTCGAGGAGATTAAGCCTGCCACAGGAGCACCATGCAACGAACTGGTGCAGAATGCCGAACCTCTGTTCAATGGCAAGGACCTGAGTGGATGGGTGCTCGTCACCGATTCCACCAGCAGCGTAAAGCCTGAGGAGGTGTTCACCGTTAAGGATGGCGTGATTAGCGTACTCGGCAATCCGTTCGGATATATGCGTACCGACCGCCAGTTCTCCAACTATCGTCTGCGTGCAGAATGGCGTTGGGTTGGTGGCAAGGCTACCAACAGCGGTATATTCCAGCGCATACAGCCGGGCGACGGCGTATGGCCTGTAGGCATGGAGTGCCAACTCGCAGGTGGCAATGCAGGAGCTGTTGTAGGACTCAACGGCTATCAGGTTGCCGATGCTGTGCAGAACGGAGCATTCGGTGTTAAGGACAGACTGGCAGACCCATCTGAGAAGGAAGTCGGCGAATGGAACGTGGCTGAGATTGAGTGCATAGGCAAGCACATGAAGATTACCATCAACGGCGTCGTGCAGAACGAAGCCGACGGACAGTACTCACGTGGCTTCATCGCACTGCAGAGTGAAGGCGGTCCGCTGGAGTTCCGCAACGTAGAGATCACAGCACTCTGACAAGTGTGGCGGCATAAAGGTCGCATCGCACTACAGAATATCATCATCATGAAGGGGTGTGCCACACGCATGGCACGCCCCTTTTCACTCACCGACTGTCATAGACACCGAGAGACAATGTACACAATAAGAAAGACCACGGCAGATGAGCTGCCATTGCTGCTGGATATGGTCGAGCAGTCGCGACACACCATGCGTAAGAACGGCAACATGCACCAATGGACAAACGGCAATCCACGTCCAGAACTGTTTGAGGCAGACATTGCCAACGGCAACAGCTACGTCTGCATCGACGAAGATGGAGCTGTCAAGGGCACGTTTGCCTTCATCTGCGGTGCCGACCCCACATATGCCAAGATCTACGACGGTGCATGGCTCAACGACAAACCCTATGGCGTGATACACCGCATAGCAAGTACAGAAGGCAGTCACGGAGTGGCGCGGGCATGCCTTGACTGGTGCTACAGCCGACTGACTAACATCCGTATAGACACCCATCGCGACAACACCATCATGCAACACATACTGCTTCGGCAGGGCTTCAGCTACTGTGGCATCATCTACTTGGCCGACGGCGACGAGCGGTTGGCATATCAAAAGACGGACTGACACACTGCGCAGCAAAACATAAAAACTTGCAAAGGTCAGTTATTTACGATACCTTTGTTGCGACAACGTGCACCCAAGGCGCGTAGACATACATATATAAGAGGAGGAACAGTAACTATGAACAAAGCAATTCTGATAGGCAACGTGGGCAGAGAGCCTGAAGTGAAATACTATGAAGGTGGACGTGGAGTGGCACAGGTAGCACTGGCTACGACCGAACGCGGATATACACTCCAGAACGGTACTCAGGTGCCCGACCGTACCGAGTGGCACAACCTGGTGTTCCGTGGCAAGCTGGCAGATATAGTGGACAAGTACGTGCACAAAGGCGACAAGCTGTATGTCGAGGGCAAAATCTTCACACGTTCCTACGACGACCAAAGCGGTATCAAGCGCTATGTCACCGAGATCTTCGTCGATCAGATGGAGATGCTCACACCCAAGACTATGCACCCCACAGACGGTGCCGGAGCAGCCAAGTCTTGAGATTATACTTTAGGTGGGTTCTATAAATTCCCACCGTAATAAGTTTATAAATCAATAAGTAAGCGTGAGTTACGTTTTGTCATCTTGCGGTCTCTTTTCGGTCCAATTCGCCTGTTCGCTCAGTCGTATAGCCCGCTATACTCCTTTGTTCTCAGACAAATTGCCCTCGGAAATAACCTCGCAATATGACAAAGCCAATTTATAGAACCCACCTTTAACGAAACATACAACTAATTGAACCCTGACTCACTTTTATTGCAGACAACACCGGTACTTGCCGGCATAACCACACAGCAGCCATCAACAGCTGCCATCATAGCACTTGCACTGGCAGCCTTGCTGCTGTTGCTCACAGCATTCACGTCGGCAGCCGAGAATGCTTTCTTCTCGCTGTCAGCTACCGACCGTAATACTCTCGAAGAGAAGAAGACCGACCGTGACCGTAAGGTATGCCGACTGCTCGACGACCAGGAATACCTGCTTGCCACTATCATGATAACGGGCAACCTTGCCAATGTTGCCACGGTAGTGCTGTGCTACTACTTCTTCATCAGTGTGTTTGGCACCGGTGCCGGACTGGCAGGATATATCATACTGACAGCCGTGCTGGCACTGCTGCTACTGCTGTTCAGCGAGATACTGCCTAAGATGTACTCCGCAAGCAAGGCTCTGCAGTTCTGTCGCTTTGCTGCACCAGGCATCAGCTTCCTGCGTACATTGTTCTATCCCTTGTCGGCACTGCTGGTACGCTCGCTGTCGTCATTGCACCAGTATCGTGTTCCGAAGCCACGCAACATCTCCGTCGACGAACTGTCGCAAGCACTCGAGATGACCGACCAGAAAGACATATCCAACGAGAGCAACATCCTTAAAGGCATCATACGCTTCGGTGGCGAGACGGCACAGGAGGTCATGACATCACGCATGGATGTCGTGGCACTCGACATACGCACTCCCTTCAAGGAGGTGCTGAAGTGCGTCACCGACAATGTCTACTCGCGCATACCCGTCTATCAGGGTTCTATGGACACCATAAAGGGCGTGCTCTACATCAAGGACCTGCTGCCGCACATCAGCAAAGGCGACAACTTCAGATGGCAGACGCTGGTACGACCAGCCTATTTCGTGCCCGAGACGAAGATGATTGATGACTTGCTGCGTGAGTTCCAAGCCAACAAGGTACATATAGCCATTGTTGTCGATGAGTTCGGAGGCACCTCGGGAATAGTGACCATGGAGGACATCATCGAGGAGATTGTGGGTGAGATTCACGATGAGTACGACGACGACGAACATACGTCCGTCAAGCTCGACGACCACAACTGGATATTCCAGGCAAAGACACTGCTCACCGACTTCTACAAGGAGACAGGTCTTGACGACACTACTTTCGACGACGTAGTGGGTGAGGCAGATACCATCAGCGGACTGTTGCTCGAGCTCAAGGGAGATTTCCCTACCCTACATGAGAAGCTGACCTACCGGAACTACCGCTTCGAGGTGCTTGCACTCGACAACCGACGCATACTGAAGGTGAAGTTCACCATACTGCCACCCGAAGAGACAACGCCCTCAGGCGATGGGCAGGACAGAGACTGACATAGCACCTTAACACACACTCACAACACATGCCTTTAGCCTACAGAGAAGAGAGCGAGCATGGCGTCTGGGGCATCTGGAAGATGAATGAGGAGACCGACGCAGACTTCGAGCCTATGCTCGGTGCATCACTCGTATCTGCCATAAGGCAACAGTTTCCCAACAGTCAGCATCGCCGCATAGAGCGACTATGCACAAGGGCACTACTGAAGCAACTCATCGGCATCACTGATGTAGGCTATCATCCGTCAGGCAGTCCTTTCCTTATTGGCGACAGCCGTCACATCAGCATCTCACATACCACGGGCTATGCAGCAGTCAGCATATCGACAGGACGTACAGGCATCGACATCGAACGCTACAGCGACCGCGTAGCGAGAGTAGCTCCACGCTTCATGCGTAGTGACGAGCAAGCCCTGCCCTATCTCGGCACTGACATCTGGAGTCTGTTGCTACACTGGTCTGCCAAGGAGACGCTATATAAATATCTCGACATCGAAGGTACCGACCTAAGAGAGCATCTGCGCATCTATCCCTTCGCTCCGCAACCTCACGGCATCATGCAGGCTCAGGAATACCGTACGCCACAATGCCAGACGCTCGACATCAGCTACCACATACTTCCCGATGCCGTCCTCACCATGATTGTCTGACCGCTATGGCAGCACGAAAATTAACACATGTCATGGTCCTGTGGCGTGTGTACCTACTATAGTGCCTGCGACACCATATTGCGTGTTGCGTAAAGCGTGCGCTCCCATACATGTCACGTAAAACATTCAACATAACACATCCTCTATGTATGTACCTCTCCGAGGCACGGATAGAGGATGTCTACGCTACCCCAGTCTGCGCTACGCTTAGACAGGGGTTATCCATTTAATCAACCTCTTC
>CAYXLA010000088.1:0-9103 GCA_964465765.1 uncultured Bacteroidaceae bacterium
GCATCCTGCTGTGGTGTCTCGGAGAGACACAATTATGCATAACCAGACTAAGGGAGAGTAGCGACCGCAGTCTGGGGCTAAAGTCCATCTCCTACTGTGCCTCGGAGAGGTACATATATGAAGGACATGAAAATCTAGGAACACATAGTCTTGTGGGGCGGATACATATACCATATTCGTTTATCCCCACCTGTTTTCTACTGAGTCCTTATATTATATATGTATGGCAGCTGGCGACTGGGCATAAAACAGCAAGGGGATGCACCACCACTGGATGATGCATCCCCCGCCTGTTTCTTAGGCACTCAGCCTCTTGTTATTTCAAGCCACGGTTCTCGAGTACGCCGTCGACATTGGGGTCGTGACCGCGGAAGTTGCGGTACATCACCATGCCTTCGTCGATGCCGCCAGGAGCAAAGATGGTGTTGCGGAAGCGTGTTGCAATGTCCTGATCGAATATGTCGCCAGCTTCCTTATATGCCTGGAACACGTCGCAGTCGTAAACCTCAGACCACATATAGCTATAGTAGCCTGCTACGTAGCCGCCTGCCATGATGTGCGAGAAGTTTGTCACGCGATAGCGAGGCAGAATCTGAGTCGGGATGCCACGCTCTGCCAGCTTCTGCTCTTCGTACTTCATGCAGTTGAAGCCTTCTGGTATCTCCGTCATAGTATGCAAGTCCATGTCGACCAGCATGGCTGCAACCAGCTCTGTAGTGCTGAATCCCATGCCATACTTGCCGCTGTCCTGCACCTTCTTGACGAGGTCCAGAGGAATTGCTTCGCCTGTCTGGTAGTGCTTTGCATATACGTTCAGCACCTCAGGCTCGAATGCCCAGTGCTCGTTGAGCTGTGATGGAATCTCCACGAAGTCCTGTTCTACACGGCTTGTACCGCGGTAGGTTGTGTTTATCATGAAGTTGTGCAGTGCGTGTCCGAACTCATGGAACATCGTGTTAACGTCGTCGATGCGCTCCAGAGCAGGAGTGTCGCCTGTGGGAGAGGCAAGACTGGCAACGTTGACAACCTGCGGAATGACGCGCTGTCCGTTCTCATAGTAAGTGCTGCGGAATGAAGAGCACCATGCTCCAGCACCCTTGCCCGTACGTGGATAGTAGTCGCCGTAGAAGATGGCAAGCAGTGAACCGTCCTTATCGTAGACCTCGTAGGTCTTGACTGTCGGGTCATACTTAGGCAGGTCGGTGCGCTCCTTGAATGTCAGACCATAGAGCTTGTTGGCAACGTAGAAGATGCCCTGCAGCACATGACTCTCCTCGAGGTACGGACGAAGCTCATTCTCGTCGAGAGCGAACTTAGTCTGCTTTGCCTTGTCGAGATAGTACATGTAGTCCCATCCTTCGGGCTCGAAGTTGTTGCCTTCCTTCTTAATCTCAGCGCGTATGTCGGCAATCTCTTCCTTTGCCTTCTTCACTGCAGGCTCCCAAACTTGGTTCAGCAGGTTGTAGACGTTCTCGGCATTCTTCGCCATGCGGCTCTCGAGAGCATAGGAAGCATAGTCGTTGTAGCCGAACAGCTTAGCCTTGTCAAGACGCAACTTCACCAGACGGTCGGCAATAGCGTTGTTGTCCCACTCGTTGCCATGGTTGCCACGGTTGTAGTAAGCCTCATAGACCTTCTTGCGCAGGTCGCGGTTGTTGCAGTACTGCAGCACTGGGTTGCAGCTTGCACGCTGCATGTTGAAGTAGTACTTGCCCTCATCGCCATTGGCTTTAGCCATCTCTGCAGCAGCATCGATGTTGCGCTGTGGCAGTCCGTCGAGCTCTTCCACATTGTCCACAATCACATAGTCGTTGTTGGTGTCGTGCATCAGGTTCTGGCTGAATTGAAGCTGAAGGTCGGATATCTCGGCATTGATCTTCGACAGTGTAGCCTTGTCCTCGTCGCTGAGGTTTGCACCGTTGCGTACGAAACGCTTATAGTAGTTGTCGAGCAGCTTCGCCTGTTCCTTATTGAGATTCATAGAAGCCTGATTGTCGTAGACCGACTTGATGCGCTGGAACAGCTTCTCGTTAAGGGCAATGCTGTCGCTGAATGCAGAGATGATGGGCTGCATCTCTTTCTGCAGTGCACGTGTCTCGTCGGTGGCGTTGCTGCCACTGATGGCGCCGAAGGCACGCTGTGCCTTGCTCAGCAGCTGACCGCTGCTCTCGTAGGCGAGGATGGTGTTCTCGAACGTAGGAGCCTCAGGATTGTTGATGATGGCATCAATCTCCTGTCGCTCTTCGGCAATGCCCTTGAGCATAGCCTCACGATAGTTGTCGATGGTAATGCTCTCGAAGGGAGGAATCTGATACGGTGTAGTGTACTCAGACAGCAGCGGATTGGTCGAGGCAGGCTGTTGGCTGCATCCGCCGCAGACGGCGGCAAACGCCACAGCTGCGAACAATTGTTTTTTCATTTTGCTTTTAGTATAGTGTTTTCTACTAACAAAATGCAAAGTTATCTAATCTGAACCTTTGTGCAAGCACAACTGCGCTCTTTTTGTCAATACAGGTGCTCGGAGCAAAACAGAAGGCTCTTGCTGTGTGTGGTATGTGCAGAAAAGTGTAAATTTGCGTCTTGACATAAAGACGCTAATATGATTAAAGGTAAGAAATTCATAGCTCCCGGAGCCTGGTTCTCAATGTATTATCCTGCCGATTGGACTGAGGCCGACGGTGGCGAAGACTCTTTTCTGTTCTACAATCCCGACTGTTGGACAGGCAACTTCCGCATCTCCGCCTTCCGTGGCGGACGTGACGACTATGGCGAACATACTGTCATGGAAGAGTTGAGGCATAATGCCAATGCACGTCCGGTGAAGATTGGCACGCTGACGTGTGCCTATACGGTGGAGACATTCGTAGAAGACGGACAGGAGTATGACAACCATCAGTGGACAGCCGGCCTTGCTGACGTGGAGTTTGAGATATCTTTCGCCGTGGAGCGTGGTGCATCGGTGCAGCCTGCACTCGACATCATCGGTACGTTGGAGCTGCGTCAGCCCAACATGAAGTATGCTCCCGAGGTCATACCAGTGCGCCTGATGGAGATTTTCCGCATTGATGACGCCTACGACAATGTGCAGCGTCTCATAAAGCAGCAGCTTAAGAAGGATGTGCGCGGCGATGAAAACGATGTGCCAAATATGCAGACTCTCGCAGATAGCGGTGTGCTGAACCCACGCAAGCGTGATGCATGGATCGACATGGGCATTGCCCTGTGCGTGATAGCAACCAATGTTGCCGAAGGATTTGAATGGCGTACGCTGATTGATGGCAATCGCGAAGACCCCGTACTGCTGTGCGAAGCCGATGGCAGGGTAATAGACCCGCTGAAGCTGCTGTGGAGCCATGTCAAGGCAGGCGAGAAGGCTGACGTAGAGGCGGCATACGACAGCATATTTGGATAAAGAAGGAGAGAGGGACACAGATATATGGCTGCATTGAATCCTGTATTGCAGGTCGAGAACCTGAGCAAAGCGTTTGGCGTTCAGGTGCTCTTCAGCGACATATCCTTCGGACTTGCCGAAGGACAACGCACTGGTATCATTGCCAAGAACGGCACTGGCAAGTCAACGTTGCTCAACATACTGGCAGGACGTGAGAGTAGTGACGGTGGAAAGATTACGTTTCGCAACGGACTGCGTGTGGGCTATCTGCCGCAGACACCGCAATATCCCGCAGACCTAAGCGTTATAGACGCCTGCTTTCATGGCGGTAGTGAGACGGCATCACTCGTCAAACGCTATGAACAATGCCTTGCTACCGAGGGCAATCCCGGACTCGACGACCTGCTGGTGCGCATTGACCAATTGGGCGCATGGAACTACGAGCAACAAGCCAAGCAGATTCTGTCTCAACTCAAGATTACAGACTTCGACCAGAAGATAGGACAGCTCTCTGGCGGACAGGTGAAGCGTGTGGCATTGGCAAACATACTCCTCAATGAGCCGCAGCTGCTTATGCTCGACGAGCCTACGAACCATCTTGACCTCGACATGGTGGAGTGGCTCGAGGACTACTTGAAACGTTCGAACCTGACACTGCTCATGGTGACACACGACCGCTATTTCCTCGACCGTGTGTGCTCCAACATACTTGAGCTCGACGGGCAGACAATCTACCGCTACGATGGCAACTACGAATACTACATAGCCAAGCGGCAGGAGCGTATTGAGGCAAAGACTGCCGAGATTGCACGTGCCAAGAACCTCTACAGAACAGAGCTTGAGTGGATGCGACGCATGCCGCAGGCACGTGGACATAAGGCCAAATATCGCGAGGATGCATTCTATGAGCTGGAACGTGTGGCTAAGCAACGTCAGCAGGAACGCAATGTACAGCTCGGCGTGAAGTCGACATACATCGGCAGCAAGATATTCGAGGCAGAGCACGTCAGCAAGTCGTTTGGCGACATCAAGATACTCGACGACTTCTCCTACACCTTTGCCCGCTACGAGAAGATGGGCATAATCGGCAACAATGGTGCGGGCAAGTCTACGTTCCTAAAGATTCTCTTAGGTCAGCTGCAGCCCGACAGCGGCACCATCGACGTCGGCCAGACCGTGCGCTTTGGCTACTATTCGCAGGAAGGCATGAAGTTCGACGAGCAGATGAAGGTTATTGATGCCGTGCGCGACATAGCCGAAGTTGTCGACATGGGCAACGGCAGCACTCTGACAGCATCGCAGTTTCTGCAGCACTTCCTGTTCTCTCCCGAGAGGCAGTATAACTTCATATATAAGTTGAGTGGAGGTGAACGCCGCCGGCTCTATCTGTGTACGGTGCTGATGCGTAGTCCTAACTTCCTGGTACTCGATGAGCCTACAAACGACCTCGATATCGTTACGCTGCAGGTGCTCGAAGACTATCTGAAGGAGTTTGGTGGCTGTGTCATAGTGGTCAGTCACGACCGCTTCTTCATGGATAAGGTGGTAGACCATCTGCTGGTGTTCAATGGACAGGGTGACATACGCGACTTCCCTGGCAACTACTCGCAGTATCGCGAGTGGAAGGAGGAGGAGAAGCGTCGTCACGATGGTGAATCACAGGCCACAGGCAAGAAGGAGACAGCTCCAGTGCAGAAGACTGAAAAGGTGCGACTGAACGATAAAAGGAGGCTGACATTCAAGGAACGGCAGGAACTTGCACAGCTTGAGTCTGACATAAGTCGGCTGGAGGAACAGAAGAAGACCATTGAGGAAGCACTCTGTAGTGGTACATTGAGTGTGGAGCAGCTGACAGAACAGTCGAAGTTGCTGCCCAAGGTCAACGATGAGCTCGATGCCAAGACCATGCGATGGCTCGAACTAAGCGAACTTGAAGGGTAGGGACTATTGACCGAACAGACATAAAGACGAAGACAAAAAGTTCAATACACATTTATATATAAGGTATGGTAAAGAAGATTTTAGGTGCATTCTGCATCGGTCTCGCGCTTGCATCGTGCGGCGGAGGCAACAACACGAACAAGGCAAATGGAAATGGCTATCTCATCGACGGCACTGTTGCCGGCGTTGATGAAGGCATGGTCTACATGAAGCGCTATGATGACAGGTCGTATCTGCTGACCGACTCTGCCGAGGTAAAGGACGGCAAGTTCCAGTTCATGGGAGTGGCATTGCAGCCATTGCTCTATGGACTCACCACCGACAAGGACAGCAATCGTCCGCAGACATTCTTCCTCGACAACGAGAAAATGACTATGGTCCTCGATGAGGAGAAGGGAAGCCTCACGGTAGAGGGTAGTGAGATAAACGACCTCTACAGTCAGAACGTCGCCAAGGTAGGTACCGACTCGTTCGACATAGCAGCCTTTGCTGCTCAGCACTCGACTTCGGCTGTCGTTCCTTACTTCATAGTCCGCAACTATGGCTCCATGGAACTCGAGCCGATGAAGGCTCTGCGTGCCTCTATCGACAGCACACTCAACGGCAATCAGTATGTCCGTCAGCTGGATAACCTCATTGCACGCAAGGAAGCAATACAGGTGGGACGCGAAGCTCCCGACTTCACGTTGCCCGACAAAGATGGCAACAACGTCAGCCTCTCGTCGATGCGTGGCAAGTATGTGTTGATTGACTTCTGGGCAAGCTGGTGTCCTGACTGCCGCAGGGAGAACCCTTACATCCTGGAGGCATACAACAAATACAAAGGTAAAGGTCTCACCGTGCTCGGCGTGTCACTCGACCGCAACCGCGATGCATGGTTGGCTGGCATTGAGAAGGAGAACCTTCAGAGCTGGACGCACGTCAGCGACCTGAAGATGTGGAACTCCGATGTTGTTGCATTGTATGCCATCCGCTGGATACCGACAAGCATACTCGTCGACCCCCAGGGCAAGATTGTCTTCATCAGCCTTGACGAGACACAGCTGGTAGATAACCTGAAGAAGGCTTTCGACTGATAGACTCCGCTGGGCTTAGCGGATAAACTCCTTGAGGCTGCTCAGCTGATCCTGCATCACTGAGCGGCCTTCTTCGTATGCCTGCTGCAGCAGGTCTACGTTGTGTGTAATGTGCTTTATTGGTAGCGCCTTGCGTGGACGTATGACGAAAGCACGTCCTGCCTTTTCCTCACTACGCACATATTCCAGCTCGGCGTTGTACATCACATGTCGGTTGGCAGCTGCCTCGATGAAGCGTGGGTATTTGTGCAGTTGCATCCTTATGAGCGGCATCAAGCTGTTGGGCTTCTTCACAAACCCGTCGGGTTGAGTCAGCACCACAACATTCCTGTCATATCCTTTATCTTGAAAGAACTTCAGTGGAATGGAGTCTCCTATGCCGCCATCGAGCACCTTATACCCTTCAACCTCTACTATGGTCGACACTATCGGCATCGATGCCGAGGCACGTATCCATTCGCTGCAGTCATAGCCGTGATGCATAAGCAGCTTATAGATGGGCTTGCCTGTGAGCAGATCGGTACACACAGCATAGTATTCCATTGGGTTGGCATCGAAGGTCTCGGAGTCGAAGAGGTCGTACTTCTCGGGTAGTGTGTGATAGTTGAACTCGCCGCCAAAGAGATTTCCCGTAGTGATGAACGAGCGCACACTGCAGTAGCGCCAGTCGTTTATGAACCTCTTGTTATAGCGCAACACGCGACCGGGCTGACGGCTCTTGTAGTTGCATCCGAACGCAGCTCCTGCCGATACTCCCACCATGCCGTCGAAGTCTATGCCGTTCTCCATCATCACGTCAGTGACACCTGCTGTGAACAGTCCGCGTAATGCACCACCTTCAAGAACCAGTCCTCTCTTCATCTCAAATCCCTCACATGTGTGTATTTGTATGTGTGCGGAGCCTGCATGGGTAGCAGACTTCAGGAACACAGTCCTCTTTAGTAGGTCTTGAAGCTGTCGGGGAACGTGAGGTTTTGCGTAATCTCACCGCCATACAGGCGTACCCACGACTGGAAGCCTTCGCTGCCTTGTGTCAGTTCGAAGACTCGTGCACCGTTTGGCTTAAGGTTGTTATAGACAGTGTCACATCCGCTGAAGCGTCCGTACATCAGGTACATGCCGTTCCACAGCATTGCATAGTCGTTGTCGTGTTCGTGTCCGCAGACTATAGCTTTCACATCTCCCATCTCCTTCATTGAGAGGTATAAGCCCGAGTTGACATTTGCTGGCGAAGGCTCTTCACCCCAATTACCCTTGAATATACGACGGCCACTGTCGTGCAGTGCGTATGTAAACTCAGGCACGGGTATATGGAAGAATGCCATCGACTTGATGGGCTGACCGCCGTTCTGTGCCGTGAATGCCTGACTGTGCTTGCGATACCAGTCAATCTGGTCGAAGTGTATCCAGTCATAACCCTTTATGCCTTCAACCTTCGATGTTCTGCCAGAGTCGAACAAGTAGAACACCCATTCTGGTGTGTCGCTACCTTCGGCAGACAGCGTTATGATGTCGTTCGACTGTCCTGTGAGTCCTGTTACGGTCGAGTTAATGTTGTATGGCAGAGACTTCACAATGTCGAACACCTCCTTACGGCTCAGTCCGAACTCCTCGTCATGGTTTCCCAATGCTACGGCAAAGGGAATCTTGCGTTCCGATATAGGTGCAAGAATCTCGCGCAGACCTTCTTCTGCCGGCTTGCCAAATATCACGTCACCAGTGTGAATAACTAGGTCTGGCTTCTCGGCATCGAGCATCTGGCACACGTTCTTCAGTGCACGTTCCGAGCGTGCATCACCATATATATAATGAGTATCGGTGAGCTGCAGAATCTTGAAACGACCATTAGGCTTGAAGGTGAAGTTCATGAACTTGTCGCCGCTCGACACCTCGCGTCGCATTGCTGCCAACCCTGCACCTGGCAGTGATGCTGCCAATCCGCTGACACCTAAGAAGGCGGAACTGCGCAAGAAGGAACGGCGATTGATGCGCTTGTTCTCCTTGTTGTCTGCCGTAGCCTTGCGGCTCTTCTCCATGTCTGTGCTCTCTGTCATGTCTCTTTTGTCCTTTATGCTTGTTTGTGTCTTCGTGCTCTCCAGTGGCACGAACCAGTGCAAAGGTAACCGAAAAGCGGTACACTGCAAGCACGAAACCGCTTTTTTCGTTGCCACTATCCTGCACATCACGTCTTTTCTGCATATATTTGCCGCACCAAACAACCCCTTCAAAATGTAAAGGACCGCCACGCATGAAACGCTATACAGACCTCTTCATCGACTTCGACGATACACTCTACGACACACACGGCAATGCTGTGCTGTCGCTCCATGAACTCTTCGACTACTTCGGCCTCGGCCGTTGGTTTGCCGACCCAGACGTGTTCTACACCAACTACTGGATGACCAATGTCGACCTGTGGAGCCGCTATGCACGTGGCGAGATTACGCGCGACTATCTCATCGTTGAGCGCTTCCGTCGTCCGCTGAGCACTGGCAACGGCTTCGAACCAACTGAAGCATTCAGTCGTGAGGTAGGTGACAAGTTCCTTGAACTATGCTCATGCAAGCCTGGCGTTGTGGCAGGTGCACATCAGCTGATGGACCATCTGAAGTCACGTGGCTACCGCATGCACTTGTGCAGCAACGGATTCCATGAGGTCCAGTATAAGAAGCTCGAGGCAAGCCACCTAAAGGAC
>CAYXLA010000089.1:0-8920 GCA_964465765.1 uncultured Bacteroidaceae bacterium
GATGAATGCTCACATCGAACGTTGTGAATGCTCACATCGAACGATGTGAGACGACTTTGGTTAACTCCGCGAACGATATCAAGCAGATTCTGAACCCTTTGCAGTTATAATGATGCACGCTTTCGGTTGTTATGATTCACGTTTTCAGTTGTAATGCCAGACGCATGCCGCTGTGAACGTTCAGCCACGGCAGCTATGGACGTATAGCTTCGGAGTGTACGGCACACCTTTGGAGAGATGTATACAGCAGGATATAGATTGAGAGGACGTGCAGCCTCGGAGAGGCTGAATTGTGCATAACCCTGTCTAAGCGTAGCGCAGACTGGGGTAGTGTAGACATCATCTATCAGTGCCTCGGAGAGGTACATACATGTAGGACCATTTTGCGTCTGCTTCATTTTCTTTTCCTGCTCATTTGTAGTCTTTTGAGAATTAGCGTTAAATTTGCGGTGATATAACTCGATAACGTAGTTACAACCATAAACCATTATATCATGATTAAAACTAATAGACGAAACTTTCTGAAGACTTTGGGTGGAGCCGCACTGTTCACCATAGTCCCGCGTCCTGTTTTGGGCAAGGGATTCATTGCTCCAAGCGACCAGTTGACAAAAGGCATCATCGGTGTTGGCGGCATGGGTACCGGACACATCAGCTATCCAGGCACGCGCCTTGTTGCCATCTGCGATGTCGACAGCAATCACCTCTCGGCAGCTCAGAAGCTGGCAGGCGAGGCGGTAGCCACATACCACGACTTCCGCGACCTTATCTATGACCCCAATGTTGACGTTGTACACATCGCTACGCCGCCTCACTGGCACGGCATCATGACCGTTGAGGCAGCCAAAGCAGGCAAGGATATCTGGTGCGAGAAGCCTATGACGCGCACCATCGGTGAGGGCCGCCGTGTCATGGAAGCCGTTCGCCAGTACGGACGCGTGTTCCGTCTCAACACGTGGTTCCGCTTCAAAGACCCGTTCTATGGCCTTGGCACCACCGTAAAGCCACTGAAGAAGCTCGTGCAGAGCGGCATGCTGGGATGGCCGTTGAAGGTTACCATCAGCAAGCACACAGGCTTCGACTGGAAATTCTATTGGGTTGGAAAGGAACATCTCGATCCTATGCCCATACCTGCAGAACTCGACTACGACATGTGGTTGGGCCCTGCTCCGGAGAAACCATACAATCCGCACCGCGTGCATCAGACTTTCCGTGGCTACTGGGACTACGATGCCGGCGGACTTGGCGACATGGGACAGCACTACATAGACCCTGTGCAGTACATCCTTGGCAAGGACGAAACCAGTCCTATAAAGGTTGAAGTCGATGCGCCGCAGCAACATCCCGATGCCGTAGGTACATGGCGTTCCATCACCTATACCTACGAAGACGGCTGTCAGATTGTGCTCTGGGGTGGCGACTATGGCAATCCCGACACACCGTATATTGCCGGACCGAAGGGCAATGTCTACAAGAACTTCGTCTGCGACATTCCCGACTGGCAGAAGAAGCTCGCCGACTATCCCGACCCGACGCCGCAGATCACCGACTTCATGGAGAGCATCAACACGCGCAAGCCGTTCGCGCTGAACGAACGCAATGGCTTCCGTTCGGCAACAATCGTCAATATGGGTGCCGTCGCTCTGCGTCTGAACCGCACGCTCAACTTCGACCCCGTCGCTCTGAAGTTCATCGACGACGATGCAGCCAACCGTCTCATCGACCAGCCAATGCGCTCGCCGTGGAATATTTAAGAATTATCCCTAAACACTCATAAATAGAGGAGAGAACACAACATGAAGAAACTCTATACATCGCTCGCCGCCCTGCTGCTCAGTGTCAGCATGACCTTTGCACAGGCACCGGCAAACCGCACGAGCACCACAATTGTAGCCGACGTCCTGGCACAGATGCCTGCCGACAACGGACAGGACTTCAACAGCCTGATGTCCGACCTCGCCTCCACTGGTGCTGATGGCGTGCGCCTGCTTGTCTCAATGCTCAAGGCACCGGGACAGGGCGACAACACCAACACACAGTATGCCATCTCCGGACTGTCGGCTTACGTCTCCAGTCAGGACGCAAGTCAGCGCAGCAGTCTTGCACAAGCCTACATCCAGTCGCTCGGTACTCTTTCCGACAACGACAGCAAGGCTTTCATCATCCGCCAGCTGCAGACCGTCGGTGGCAATGAGAGCGTCGACGCTCTCGCAGCATTGCTGACCGATGCCGCACTCAGCGGTCCTGCATCGCGTGCCTTAGTAGCCATCGGCACAGACAATGCCACCAGTGCTCTCGTAAAAGCACTCCCGTCGGCTCCAGCCGAAGCACAGAAGCACATCATCGATGCTATTGGCGAAGCCCGCGTAACGTCTGCCGAGCCTGCATTGCTCGCACTCGTAGGACAGGGCAAGCCCAATCAGAAAGAAGTGCTTTATGCCCTCGGACGCACAGGTAGCACCGCATCAATATCAACATTGTCGCGTGCAGCCGCTGCCGTAAACTTCACAACCGAGAACACAGGAGCCAACGAGGCCTACATCTCCCTGCTCAAGCATCTTGCTTCTGCCGGTGGCGATGCCGCTTCTGCAGCCGTCAAGAGTGCCAACAAGCTGTATAAGGACGCTGCCAAG
This sequence comes from uncultured Bacteroidaceae bacterium, assembly GCA_964465765.1. Classification (GTDB taxonomy): domain Bacteria; phylum Bacteroidota; class Bacteroidia; order Bacteroidales; family Bacteroidaceae; genus Bacteroides. The sequence continues at coordinate 2,634 of CAYXLA010000089.1, forward strand.
GCAGGAGCCGTACATACACGTGAAGCTGCCGAGCAGATCATTCTCAGCCAGCTCGAGCCCGACGAGGCATCCAAGGAGATTGTGAAGGCAATGAAGGATACCAATAAGGACTATCGCAACTCCGTTCTTATGAATGCTTCCGGCATCGCCAATCAGTCGCTCTACGTCGAGCTGCTCAAGACTGCCGTAAAAGCCAAAGACTCTGCCGTCGCTGTCGACATACTCAACTTCCTGACTCTCGAAGCTCGCTCCGGCGAAGCCAAGAAGGAGCAGATACGCACCAGCGAACTCAAGTGGGACGAACCCACGATGCAGGTTCTGCATGGCCTCGTCTCCAATGCCGACGGCGAGGTAGTGCGTTCGGACATCTGGTTGCTCAATGCTCTGGCCGATAAGAGCTCCATGCCTGTATTGGCACGCCTGCTCAGTAGCGACGATGAGCAGACAGCCACGGCTGCCCATGACGCTCTTGCCACATTCAGTGGAAACATCAATGCCGACGTGGCACGCGTCGTGCCGCAAGCCACAGACCGTGGAAAGATTGCCGGCATCGACCTTCTGGCTGCACGTAAGGCAACAACCAACCTCGGCACTGTGCTGCAGCAGACAGAGTCTTCATCGGCAGATGTCAAGACAGCTGCCTACTCTGCACTGAAAGAACTCGTCAGCCCGCAGGACTTCACTAAGATGTGCGGCATGCTCGAAGAGACCGACGACGCCTACGTTCCATACATGCAGCAGGCAGTAACAGCCACGCTGGCAGGACAGGATGGCGACTCGCAGGTACGCACAGTCATGCAGCGCATGAATCAGGCTGGTCCTAAGGCTTCACTCTACTATGCCGTGCTGGCATCAACAGCACAGCCCCGCGCACTGCAGGCCATCATCGATGGTGTGGGTAGCACCAATGCTTCCATCGGTAATGCCGCATTCCAGGCATTGCTTCAGTGGCCCGACAACCGTGCTGCCGAACCTCTCTACGACATCTGCCGTGCTGGCGACAGCCGCTTCAACCAGGCTCTCGACCGTTATGTAGAGCTCTCGTCATCGACCGAGCTCACAGGCGAGAACCGCCTCATACAGTTGCGCGAAGCCATGGAAGTGGCACGCACCGACCAGCAGCGCAATGTCATACTGAAGAAGATTGGCGATACAGGCACATTCCTCGCCATGATCTATGCAGCTCAGTTCATCGACACACCGGCATTGCAGCAGACTGCAGCCAAGGCAGCCATGGACATTGCCGTTGCACATAAGGAATACAATGGTACAAACACTCGTGAGATCCTTAACAAGGTGATCAATGTCCTCAACATCGAAGATGCTGACTATCTGAAGCAGTCCATCCGTACGTACCTCAGTGAGGTGTCTGACGACGAGGAAGGCTTCGTATCAATCTTCAACGGTCGCGACCTGACAGGTTGGAAGGGACTTGTCGAAGACCCAATCACACGCTCCAAGATGAAGCCTGCACAGATGGCTAAGGCACAGGTCAAGGCCAATGAGCAGATGACGAAGGACTGGATTGTCGAGGACGGCGCGCTCGTCTATGTCGGCTCCGGTTTCGACAACCTCTGCACACAGAAGCAGTATGCCGACTTCGAGATGTACGTCGACTGGCGTCTCGACCCCAACGGCGAGGAGCCTGATGCTGGTATCTATCTGCGTGGTGCACCACAGGTACAGATCTGGGACACTGCACGTGTCGACGTAGGTGCACAGGTCGGCTCGGGCGGACTCTATAATAATAAGGTGAACCGCTCAACACCGCTCACCGTTGCCGACAACAAGCTCGGACAGTGGAACACGTTCTATATCCGCATGACTGGCGACCGCGTCACAGTCCGTCTTAATGGCGTGCTCGTCACCGACGATGTCATTATGGAGAACTACTGGGACCGCGATCGTGCCATCTTCCCAATAGAGCAGCTCGAACTTCAGGCTCATGGCAGCCGTGCTTACTTCCGCAACATCTATGTGCGTGAGCTCAAGAGTGCAGAGCCCTATCAGCTCTCTGCCGAGGAGAAGAAGGATGGCTTCCGCGTACTCTTCGACGGTACCAACATGTATCAGTGGACTGGCAACACCGTCGACTATACCATCGAGGACGGATGCATCTCCATGAACCCCAGCAAGGCTTTTGGCGGTAACCTCTACACTAAGGATGAGTTTAGCGACTTCATCTATCGCTTCGACTTCCAGCTGACACCTGGAGCCAACAACGGTGTCGGCATACGCACGCCGATGGAAGGCGATGCAGCATACGTGGGAATGGAAATCCAGATTCTGGATTGCGAGAGTCCTATCTACGACTACATCACTCCGCTGCAGCACCATGGTTCTGTCTATGGCATCATACCAGCCAAGGAGGACCACCACAGTGCATTCCATCCGGCAGGTGAGTGGAACACCGAGGAGATATATGCTAAGGGCGACCACATTCGTGTGACTGTCAATGGTCAGGTAATCCTCGACGGCGACATCCGCGAAGCTACCCGCAATGGCACAGCCGACCATAAGGAGCACCCGGGACTGTTCAACAAGTCGGGTCACATTGGCTTCCTTGGTCATGGTTCGCCAGTGAAGTTCCGCAACATCCGCATCAAAGAACTCAAGTGATTTGAAACAAGTCATCCCCATAATCATGCTGCTTGGACAGGCTCTCATGCTTGTCCAAGCAGCTGACGTTATACCGACGCGTGGCATCGGTATCTACCCAGGCCGTGTTGCCGAGAGTGCTGCTCCGCGCATGGTTGTCGACAGCATCTATCGCAATGTGGCACTCAACCGTGCTGCCGTTGCATCCTCTTCTGCCGACTATAACCTGACGGCGCAGCTCACGACCGATGGCATCCGCTCCAAGGGTGCTCCTGCAACGGTCAGCATCAGCACGCGTGATGGAGAGATTGTGGGGCGTGACAAGGAAAAGTCCATCGACGGCAACACCGTGAGCTACAATCTGCTCATGGGCAGTGATCCATACATCCAGTACGACTGGAGCGGCATGAGTGTCCGCATCGACACCCTGCGCCTGTTGGCACAGACTGCCTACTATGAGCCCGAAGCCACTGACGGTTGTCACATTCGCGTGCTTGCCTCCGACGATGGCAGCGCATGGCGTGTCGTTGGAGAATATAAGAGCGATGCCCTGCCTGGCTATAAGGGCGAGCAGACTGTCAGCAGCGATCCCAACAAGTCTGAGGATGTAGTGCAACTGCCGTTGCGCAAGGTCAAGATGGCTATTCCGCTGCATAGCGGTGGCAACTTCAGTCACTTGCGCCTCGAGCTCGGTATGAAGGGAGCTGCCTGGTGGCGCATATATGAGATCGATGGCGGTCCGTTGCGCTACGAACAAGCAACCTATGCCGACGACCACATCAAGTGGGGCTCTACCAATGCCGGCTGGCTCCCGTCATCGCATTTCTATAGTGCATGGGTTGCCAATCCTACTGCTGTTGCCGAGGAGCCACAATGGGTTAGCGTGGACTTGGGAGCAGATGTCGCCATTAATCGCGTCAAGATTGACTGGCTCTACCGAGCTGCAAAGGCAGAGGTACAGGTATCTGCTGACGGCGATAGCTGGACCACAGCTGCTGCCATTAGTACTACTGGCAGTGACATTGATGATATCCGATGCACCGCTCACGGACGTTATGTCCGTCTGTTGCTGACCGCACCGACGTCTGCCGGCACCTATGGCATCAATGAGATAGAAGTATGGGGACGTGGAGGCTTGCATGCCGAGCCTGCCGCCGCACTCGCTTCAGCCGATGGCAAGACATTCCTTGGCGGTTGGCAGTTGCGTCGTGCCGATGACGACGGATGGATTCAAGCCACAGTACCTGCTACTATTCTGGGCAGCTACATGAATATTGGTGCAGTGCCCGACAACCGTTTCGGCAACAACATGCGCCAGATATCGGAGTCGTTCTTCAATAGCGACTTCGTCTACCGCACCACATTCCGCTGCTCCGACAACAGCACCATCATGCACCGCAGTCATCAGTACCTCAACTTCGATGGCATCAACTGGAAGGCACAGGTATGGCTCAACGGCACACATGTGGGCGACATAAACGGAGCATTCAAGCAGCAACGCTTCGACATTACGAGCCTTCTTCGCCACGGAACAGACAACATCCTCGAGGTGCGCATACTGAAGAACGCCCATGCCGGAGCCGTCAAGGTCAAGAACTCCACCAGCACAGACCTCAATGGCGGAGTGCTTGGCGCAGACAATCCTACATTCCATGCCACCATAGGGTGGGACTGGATAACGAGCACGCCAGGACGCGACATCGGCATCTGGAACGATGTCTTCCTCTCTGCCGACGATGGTCTCAGCCTCTCCTCACCGGTAGTCACCACACAACTCAATCTGCCCGACACTCTCGCCACAATGACACCGGCGGTCATAGTCAGCAACACTGGCGATGCCGACAGGACGGTGACTGTCGTGGGACATATTGCTGACATCAGCTTCTCCAAGTCATTGCGCCTCTCCGCAGGCGAGGAGCGTGAGGTGACGTTCTCCCCTGAAGACTATCCGCAACTGCGCCAACGTGCCATGCGACTGTGGTGGCCCAACGGCTACGGTGAGCCATATCTGCACGATGCTTCTTTCGTTGTCAGCAGCAGCGATGGCTTGCAGGCAGACACGCTTGACTTTAAGGCAGGACTGCGGCAGATGGACTACAAAGACCTCGACAGCCGTGCTACCATATATATTAATGGACGCCGGCTTGTGCCGTTAGGCGGCAACTGGGGCTTCTCCGAGACCAATCTCAACTATAGAGCCCGTGAGTATGACGCTGCTGTGGCATACCATCGCGACATGCACTTCAACATGATTCGCAATTGGGTGGGGCAGATTGGCGACGATGAGTTCTACGAAGCCTGCGACCGTCATGGCATAATGGTGTGGCAGGACTTCTGGCTTGCCAATCCTTGGGACGGTCCAGACCCTGACGATGAGGCTATGTTCCTCGACAATTCACTCGACCTCATTCGTCGCATACGCCGTCATCCCTCGATAGCTATATACGTCGGGCGCAACGAGGGCTATCCTCCCGAGACCCTCAACAGTGCTCTGCGTCAGCAGGTCAACACGTGGCACCGTCAGCTGGAGTATATCCCCAACTCTGCCGACGATGGCGTCAGCGGCCATGGTCCCTATTGGCTCAACCCTTCAGTCTACTACTTCGGACACCAGACGGGCAAGCTCCACTCCGAGCAGGGAATGCCCAATGTGCCCAACTACGAAAGTCTGCTGCGCATGCTGCCGGCAGACAGCTTGTGGCCGCAGGGTGAGGCATGGGGACAGCACGACTTCACGCTCCAGGGTGCACAGCGTGGACAGTCGTTCCGGCAGATGATGTCCGACCGCTTCGGTGCACCCGAGGATGCACGTCGCTTCACGCAGCTGGCTCAGTGGCTCAACTACGACGGCCATCGTGCCATGTTCGAAGCTTCGCAGCAGCAGCGGCAGGGACTCCTCATGTGGATGAGTCATCCGTGCTGGCCCAGCATGGTGTGGCAGACCTACGACTACTACCTCGACCCCACAGCCGCCTATTTCGGCATCAAGAAGGCTTGTGAGCCGCTGCACATACAGTATAATCCCGAGAAAAAGATGGTTCAGGTGGTGAATACGAGCGTTGACAATACAGGCACGCTTACCGCCACACTCACCATGTTCGACGTCAGTGGTCGCCAGCTCAGCACGCAGTCTGCTCCCGTCAGCATCGGTCGCGACAGCACTGTCGACGTCATGCCAGTCGCTATCCCCGACGATGAAGTGCGCTACCTGCGCCTCACGCTTAGCGATGCCGATGGGCACACCGTGTCCACCAACTTCTATGCCGAAGCCTCGCGTCCCGAGCTGTTGCGTCAGGTCGTGCAGCAGTCTGTGCCGGAACTTACCGTCGAAAGTGATGTCGTGGATAGGAGTGATGGCCGCGTCAGTCTGCGTGTCAGCGTCAGCAATCCGTCGTCGGTGCCGGCACTGCTCATACGTCTCAACCTGAAGGGCAATGACGGCGAACAGATACTGCCCGTCATCTACGAGGACAACTACTTCGCCCTGATGCCTGGCGAGCAGCGCACCGTCAGCATCAGCTATCGTGAGGAAGATGCACGCGGCTGCGCACCATCAGTCAGTGCCTCCGCCTTCGGAGCGGAAGCATACTGATATATGGTGGGTTCTATAAATTCCCACCGTAAAATAATATAGCTAATATACGTGAGTTACGTTTTGTCATCTTGCGGTCTCTTTTCGGTCCAATTCG
>CAYXLA010000090.1:0-8892 GCA_964465765.1 uncultured Bacteroidaceae bacterium
TTACGGCTTCAGCGGACCATAGAAATAGGATGCTGTGGCGCCGCCGTCGGCAAGGAAGTCGGAGCCGGTGATGAATGCGCCCTTGTCGCTCATGAGCAGCTCTGCCACGTTTGCAACCTCGTCGGCAGTGCCGGGGCGGCCGGCAGGACATTTGGCGAACATGTTCTTGTAGAAGTCGCCGCGGGGACCGTTGAACTCGTCCAGTGCCAGTGGCGTGACGATGATGCCCGGTGAGATGGAATTGATGCGTGCATGGCGCTGTCCCCATTTCACAGCCTCTGCCATCACCCGCTTCTCGTTGCAGCGCTTCGCCAGCTGGTAGGCGTGCAGCGTGTCGCGTATGTTCTGCGGCTGGAGGATGTCGAGGCTGAGCAGCTGCTCGGTAGGTGTAGTGGCGAGCTGCTCGTCTTCCTCGGGCGTCAGGGCAGGCATGCGATGTCCCGACTGGCTGGAGATGGTGACTCCCACACCGCCCTCGGCAATCACCTTGCCAACCTCCTCCAGGAGGACGGCAGTGCCGTAGAGGTCAACCTTCAGTATCGCCTCTATGGGAGCCTGACTGGGCGAGACGCCTGCTGCATTGATGAGCATCTTGATGTCGCCATACGTCTGGGCTTCGGCAATCATGTTCAGTATGGAGGCTCTCGACGACAGGTCCATCTCCATGCCGACAGCGTCGAAGCCAGCCTCACCAAGCATCTTTGCTACCGACGTGGCATTCTCCTTCTTCTTGTCGCCGACGACAATCTTCATGCCGTAACCCATGCGGCGGGCTATGGCGGTACCAATCTGACCGGCACCGGTCAGTATCATTACATTCTTCTTCATACGCGTGTAGATGTTTATGTGTGTGTTGCGTCCGCAAAGATAAGCGGTTTGGCGAAATGGCACGCTCTTTCCTGTTGACCTGCAGTTACAGTTTGCAAGGAAAAGCATGGATGCGGCTAAGGGTTTTGTTTTTTTAACGGCACAGCACAGCTTTTTGTTTTGACACACCGATAAAAAGCCCCACCTTTGCAGGCAGTATTGGTTTTTTTTTAGAAGAGATTGTGCGTAAAACAACTTATACAGAGAGAATGAGTCTGAAAAGGATGCTACTGCTGACAGGCTTGGCGCTGTTGATGACAGCCACGGGCATGCGTGCGCAGAACAATACGAACTCGCCATACACACGATATGGCTACGGAGCACTGTCTGACATGGGTGCAAGCAACAGCCGTGCCATGGGCGGTATAGGCTATGGCCTGCGCGACAAATACCACACGAACTACCTGAATCCGGCATCATATACGTCGATAGATTCACTGACCTTCAAGTTTGAGGGTGGGGTGACGCTGCAGAACACCAACTTCGATAACGGCACGCTGAAGCAGAATGCCAAGAACACCAGCTTGGACTACCTGTCAGCGCACTTCCGCTTCGGCAAGACGCTGGCGATGAGTCTTGGCCTGTTGCCATATTCCAACGTGGGATATGACGTGACGAGCATCGATACAGACAAGGCAAGCACGACGGAATATACCTCCACAAACTACTACGGAAGTGGCGGTCTGCACCAGGCTTACGTGGGTTTGGGCTATAAAATCACCCGAAATCTCTCGGTCGGTCTGAATTTTTCGTACCTTTGGGGCGATGTCAGCCACACGCTGTCGCAAGCATTCCCGTACAACAGTTCGGCGATGGTGTTCACACGCATCGACGAGGTGTCGGTGAAGAGCTACAAGTTGGACTTGGGCGTGCAGTACACACGCCAGCTCGGAAAGAAGCATTTCGCCACGATTGGTGCGGTGTTCTCGCCAGGGCACAACTTGAACAACAGCGCCTACATCAACGAGACTCTCGGCAACGAGACGCTGGGCTACACCCAGACGATGAACGACACGACAGCTGTCTACAGCATACCGACCACCTTTGGCGTGGGCGCTGCATACACGTATGACAACCGTTTGACCATCGGGCTGGACGGAACATACCAGCGGTGGAGCAAGGCGAAGTTCATGGACAACAGCGATGCCTTTGCCGACCGTCTGAAGGTGGCGGTGGGAGCAGAATACGTTCCGAACCGTCAGGGGTCGAGCTTCTTGCAGCGCACGCGCTATCGCTTCGGTGCCTACTGGACCAAGCCCTACTACAAGCTGGAAGGCAAGAGGGCAGCAGAAGAGTACGGCGTGACGGGTGGCTTCGGCATACCTCTTGTAGGAGGGCGGTCGATATTGAACATATCGGCACAGTATGTGAGAGTAAGCGGCAAGACGTCGTCGTTCCTCAACGAGAACATACTGAGGGTGAACATCGGTGTGACGTTCAACGAACGGTGGTTCTTCAAGTACAGAGTGAACTGACGCGCGCGCTATATAATAATAAGGTGTATATGGCACGGAGTCGGGGCTGATGGAGACATCAAAAGAACCGGCACCTGTTGCAGAACAAAAGAAATAAAAGGAATAGAAAAATAATAACAACTAAAAAGACCAAAGCAATGAAAATCAAGAATCTATTTGCAATCGCACTCCTCACAGGAGCTGTGACACCGGCCTTTGCGCAGAGTCAGGAATGCATCACCAACAGCAGCATATCCCACGAGGCAGTGAAGGCAAAGAACTTCAAGGACGCTTACGAACCCAACAAGGCGGTTCTGCAGGAGTGCCCTACTCTTAAGTACTACACTTTCACCGACGCTATCGACATTCTGCATGCCTTCCTTGGCGAGAACGACAAGGCTTCGGCAGACTACAAGAAGTATTTCGACGAGCTCATGGACGTCTACGACATGCGTGCCAAGTACATCCCCGAGTTCGCTACAAAGATGAAGGGCGTGAAGTCTGTTGCAGAGTCGACAGCCGACAAGGCAAAGGACTACCTGCAGTATGCTCCTAACCCAGACCTGAACACAGCTTATGCATGGCTGAAGTCGTCGGTCGACACAGAGAAGTCAAATTCAAAGGCTTCGGTGCTGCTGACGTTCCTCGACACATCGCAGAAGCTCGTTAAGCAGGACACAAACAACACCGACCAGTTCTTCCAGGACTATCTGAACGCATCTGCACTGGCAGAGGAAGCTCTGGCAAAGGCAACGACAGAGTCGTCGAAGAAGAACTACGAGGCTGCCAAGGAGAACCTGGTTGCCATCTTCATCAACAGTGGTGTGGCAGACTGCGAGTCTCTGCAGAGCATCTACGGTCCTAAGGTAGAGCAGAACAAGGACAACAAGGAGTTCCTGGAGAACACCGTTGCCATCCTGAAGATGATGAACTGCAACGAGAGCGACGCTTACTTTGCAGCTTCTGACTACCTGTACAAGATCAACCCGACATCGGATGCAGCCATCGGCGTGGCTTGGATGTCATACAAGAAGGGCGACTACGATGCAGCTGTCAAGTACTTCGACGAAGGTATGAACCTCGAGACCGACAATGCAAAGAAGGCAGAGATTGCTTACGCTACGGCTGCTGCGCTGTCGCAGGCAAAGAGCTACTCTCAGGCACGCAAGTACTGCAAGGAAGCCATCAGCTACCGCGACGACTTCGGCGCTCCGTACATCCTGCTGGCTCAGCTCTACGCATCAAGCCCCAACTGGAGCGACGAACGTGCCATGAACATGTGCACCTACTTCGTCTGCCTCGACATGCTGGCAAAGGCTAAGGCTGTAGACCCAAGCTGCACAGAGCAGGCTAACCAGCTCATCTCATCCTACTCTCGCTACACTCCGAAGGCTGAAGACCTCTTCATGCTCGGCATCAGCAAGGGCGACCGCGTCACCGTAGGTGGCTGGATTGGTGAGTCAACAGTGGTTAGATAAACCTCCGAGAACACACACAAATCTTCCGAATGCAGGTATATAAAAGCCGCATCAGAAGCCTGATTAAAGACATAGCCATTGCTCCGTTGGGGGCAGTGGTTATGTCTGTTTTATGCGTAGCGTTGTCGTCGTGCTCGGGACAGGACAAGAAGTTTGCCGCCGCCATAACCGAACGCGACTCACTGCCAGTGCTCGAGACGCGCGGCGTCAATACGCTGATATCCGACTCCGGCGTCGTACGCTATCGCATTACGGCTCCGCTGTGGCAGGTGTTCGACCGCAAGACTCCGTCGCGCTGGGCGTTTGAAGAAGGCGTCTATCTGGAGACCTTCGACGAGAACCTCGTGACGCAGGCAAGCATTCAGGCCGACACGGCATACTACTACGACGAACAACGGCTGTGGGAACTCGACGGCAACGTACAGATCAAGAACCTGAAAGGGGAGGAGTTCAGCACGCAGCAGATGTTCTGGAACCAAGGCACGCAACGCGTCTACTCCGACAAGTTCATACGCATACGGCAGACCGACCGCATCATTACAGGCCACGGATTCGAGTCGAACCAGCAAATGACCATCTACCGCATATTCCGTCCTGAAGGCATCTTCTATGTCGACGACGACTCTGCCGCTACCGACAGCATCGCGTCCGACAGCGCTTCGGTCGATGCCTCACAAACCACAGGACAATAAACGCAATGGATGCAAACACTATTGTCGGGCTGCTGGCGGCATTGGCGTCGCTGGTCTTCTTCTCCGGCATGGAGGAAGCGTTCCTGTCGTCGGACAAGCTGCAGCTTGAGAAGTCAGCGAAACAAGGTCTGACGTCAACGATAATCTCCTATTTCCACCGGCACTCCAGCAGCTTCATCTCTACCATGCTTGCGGGCAGCAGCATCGCGCTCGTCGTCTGCGGCATCCTCATGGCAGATATCACCGGCAAATGGCTGCTTGCCGGAACAGTCGGCAACGGACTACTGTTGCTGTTGCTGCAGGTCGTAATCTCCACACTGGTGATACTGCTTGCCATCGGACTCCTGCCCGTGGCACTCTTCAGAATCAATCCCAACCTGATGCTCCGCATCTTTGCATTGCCGCTGGCGCTGGTCTACACAGTGCTGCGTCCAGTGTCGTGGCTTGTGTCGGGCATCTCACGACTCCTGCTGCGTTGCTTCGGCATCAAGGTCAACGACGACGGCGGCGACAGGGTGTTCAGCAAGGTCGACCTCGACTATTTTGTCACGTCGAGCATCGAGAACGCTGCCGATGCCGGCAATCTTGACTCCGAGGTAGAGATATTCCACAATGCACTCGACTTCACTGAGGTGAAGGTCCGCGACTGCGTGGTGCCGCGTACCGAGATTGTGGCTGTCGACGTGACGGCATCACGCCGCGAACTGATGGACACGTTCGTGTCGACAGGCATCTCCAAGACAATAGTCTACGACGGCAACATCGACAACATCAAGGGCTACATTCACTCCTCCGAGATGTTCCGCAATCAGGACAGCGACTGGGTAAAGAGCATCAAGACGGTGCCCATAGTGCCGGAGACAATGGCGGCGCAGAAGCTCATGAAGACCTTCATGCAGCAGAAGAAGACCATTGCCGTAGTGGTTGACGAGTTCGGCGGAACGTCGGGCATAGTCACCATGGAAGACCTTGTGGAGGAAATCTTCGGCGACATCGAGGACGAGCACGACAACACGAATCTGGTGTGCAAGCAGGCTGGCGACCATGAGTATATGCTCTCGGGACGCGTCGAGATTGAGAAGGCAAACGAGACCTTCGGCATCGGTCTGCCCGAATCGGACGACTATCTCACCGTCGGCGGTCTCATACTCTACAAATTCCAGGGCTTCCCGAAGCTGAACGAAGAGGTCACGATAGGCAAATTCGTGTTCAAAATACTCAAGGTCACAGCCACGAAGATAGACCTCGTACGCCTCAAAGTGATGGAATAGGGGCTTGCGTCTCAATTTTTTATGTAAGATATAATCGTGTAACGTCAAATTTCGTATCTTCGCACCGATTTTTTGAACCGACGTGAATAAAATAAAGTAAAAACGATAAAACTAAGAAATGGCAGCATTACAAAGTATCAGGTCTCATGGCCCCTTGCTGGTTGGCGTAATAGCCTTGGGCTTGTTTGCCTTCATCGCCGGCGACGCATGGCGAGTATTGGCGCCGCACCAGTCGCAGGATGCAGGTGAAGTTAACGGAGAAACACTATCGGCACAGGATTTCCAGACCTTGGTCGAGGAATATTCAGAAGCAGTGAAGTTCTCGCAAGGTCTCAGCGCGTTGACAGACGAGCAGAACGATGCCATAAAGGACCAGGCGTGGAACAGCTACGTCTCCAACAAGATCATCGAGAACGAGGCCGCAAAACTCGGACTTGAGGTCAGCGACCAGGAGATGCAGGACATCGTCAACGAGGGTACATACTCGCTGTTGGCACAGACTCCGTTCCGCAACCAGCAGACCGGCGCATTCGACAAGGATATGCTCAACATGTTCCTTGTGCAGTATCAGCAGATGAGCACTTCGCAGGTATCGGCCGACGTGGCAGAATACTACCAGCAGCTCTACAACTACTGGACGTTTGTTGAGAAGATGATTCGTCAGAACCGTCTGGCAGAGAAGTATCAGGCACTGATCTCCAAGTCGCTGCTGACAAACAAGGTTGAGAGCCAGCTGGCGTTCGACTCGCGTTCAAAGCAGTCCGACTTCCTCATGGCAGCAGTGCCTTACACCAGCATAGTCGACTCTACCATCGTCATCAGCCAGTCTGAGCTTCAGGCTGCATATGATGCCAAGAAGGAGCAGTTCCGCCAGTATGTCGAGACTCGCGACATCCGCTACATCGACGTTCAGGTCACAGCAAGTGCTGAGGACCGCGCCGCCCTGGAGCAGGAAATCGGTGAATACACCGAGCAGATGCGTGGCAACATCGACGACTACGCAACATTCGTTCGTCAGGCAGGCTCGGATGAGTCGTACGTAGACCTGTACTACACAATCAACGGACTGCCTTCGGATGTCGTCTCTCGTCTTGACTCTGTAGAGGTTGGCGGCGTCTTCGGACCTTACTACAACCCGTCAGACAATACTCTGAACTCGTTCAAGAAGATTGCAGCAGCCACGATGCCCGACTCTATTCAGTTCCGTCAGATTCAGGTGACGGCAGAGACACAGGCTCGTGCACAGGAACTCTCAGATAGTATATTCAACGCCATCAAGGGTGGTGCCGACTTTGCAGAACTGGCACAGAAGTACGGTCAGACAGGCACTGCACAGACAATCACGTCTGCCAACTATCAGGGTGCACAGCTCGATGGTGAGAACTTGAAGTATATCGAAGCAATCACAACACTGCCGCAGAACCAGCTGACAAATCTGGCACTGAGTCAGGCAAACATCATCCTTGAGGTCACAAAGCGCAGCGCTCCTGTCGAGAAGTACAAGGTGGCTGTAGTGAAGCTCCCGATAGAGTTCAGCAAGGAGACATACAACAAGGCATACAACGACTTCAGCGAGTTCGTAGCTGCAAACAGCACGTACGAGAAGATGGTTCAGAATGCTGAGGATGCAGGCTACCGCCTCTACACACAGAGCGATCTGAACACCAGCTCGCACAACATCGGTAGTGTGCGCGGCACGAAGGAAGCTCTCAGATGGGTGTTCGACGCAAAGGCTGGTGAGGCTTCACCAATGTATGAGTGCGGTGAGAGCGACCACCTGATGATGGTCGGTCTGGCACGCATCAACAAGGAAGGCTATCGCCCCTTGGCACAGGTTGAAGACCAGCTTCGTCCGCAGCTCATCCGCGACAAGAAGGCAGACCAGATTGCTGCTAACATGACCGCAGCCGGTGCAACATCAATCGACCAGTACAAGAACCTTGCAGGTGCCGTGTCCGACTCCATCAAGCGTGTCACCTTCGCAGCATCAGCATATGTAGCTGCCACACAGACAGCCGAGCCGGCAATCAGTGCATTTGCTGCAACAGCCAAGGACAACTCAATGAGTGCTCCTCTGAAGGGCAACGGTGGTGTGTTTGTGCTGCAGCGTTACAACCAGAGTGCAAGCGACGAGACCTACGATGAGGCATCAGAGATGACACGTCTGGAGACACAGCGCGTCAACATCGCTCTGCAGCAGTTCATGAGCGACCTCTACCTGAAGGCCAATGTCAAGGACGACCGCTACCTGTTCTTCTAACTTCAGATAGCTAAGCCGCGGTCTCTCCCGTAGACCGTCAGCATACATATATATAATAAGGTGCGCAGTGATTGAGTTCGCTACGCACCTTTTTTTGATGTCATGTATCTACGACAATGGCTGTATCTCCACGTCTATAAACGTACAAACCAATGCCTATAAACCTTTGGGCAAAAGGTATATACCTTTGGGTCAAGACGTACGAACCTTTGGGCCTTTACGTATATACGTCTTTGCCGATGCCTATATATGCAGTCACAGGATTATTGGTCCCGAAAAATGACATTAATGTCTAAGGTCATAGACATTAATCGAAAGGGCTCGAGACATTAATGTCTAAGCCCCGAGACATTAATGTCCCCAAAAACCAAAAAGTAGAGGTGGAAAAAGCCAGTAGCACTTACTTGGGCAAGTTAGTATATCTTACTTTGCCAAGTTAGTAGTACTTACTTGACCGAGTCAGTAGTACTAACTTTTTAGATCAAGCTTGTTGGAGCTTTTTTGTCAGAGCCTTTATCGCTGATTGGCAGAGCTGCTCTTGCTTGCTACGTTGCCTGTGCTTGAGTGCAACGACATCATTGTTCCCCAGCCTCACAATGCCATTGTCGGCAACTTGTAGTATTGGGTCGTATAGAGGACTACTGACTAAAATACTCGAGGTAATATAAGCCTCTTTTTCGAGTCAGTAGAATAGAGGTTGGGATAAACGAATATGGCAGATATGTATCCGCAACCGCCAGACTATGAGTTGATGGATTGTCATGTCCTATATGTATGTACCTCTTCGAGGCACGAGGATATAATAGCCCGTATACCCCCAGTCTGCGCTGCGCTTAGACTGGGGTTATGCATAATTCAGCCTCTCCGAGG
>CAYXLA010000091.1:0-8861 GCA_964465765.1 uncultured Bacteroidaceae bacterium
AAGATAAACGACAAGACAAGCACTGCCATGAATCCCGACAAGATTAGAAACATACTGAACATGCTGTTCATAGTGCTGGCGATAGCCAGCATCGTGGTGTACTTCGCTGCCGACTACAGGACGTTCATCTACGTGTGTGGCACAGCCATATTCCTGAAAGTAATGGAGTTCATCATCCGCTTCACCAACCGGTGAGTGCGTGCATGAAGGGCATCTACCTCACTACAGACGGCCTACAGAGAAGATGAAACGATGTGCGCTGATATGGTTGCTGATGGCTTTCGTGTCGCTTCAAGGCGCGATGGCACAGATCAACTCGACCACAAGGAGAGATGCCTACGGCAATCAGATTGACCCGTCACGACAGCCCGATAACCTCACCGACAGCACCAAGGAGGTCATAAGCCTGGCGCCAAAGCTCTACATGTGGCGCATCAGTGAAGACCTGGGACAGGAACAGCGTATAGCGGTGGACACCGTAGCACTGAACTTCCAGAACGACAACTTCACCGAGGGCATGACGGGCCACTATAACATGCTGGGAAACTTGGGCTCGCCGCGACTGTCGCGTATCTTCTCCGACAGACAGCACGACACTGCCCCCACCCTGTTCCTGCAACCATACTCGGCATTCTTCGTGCGTCCGGACCAGATGCTGTTCACCAACAGCAATGTGCCATATACCAACCTGACCTACTTCAAGTCGGGCGACAAGACCATGGGCGACGACCGCTTCAAGGCATACTTCTCGGTGAATGCCAACAAGCGGCTGGCATTCGGCTTCAAGTTCGACTACCTCTATGCCCGCGGACGATATGACAACCAGTCGACATCGCACTTCAACGCAGGCGTCTTCGCCAGCTACATGGGCAAGCACTACCAGATGCATGCCGTCTACAACAACTTCTACCTGAAGCAGAACGAGAACGGCGGTATCGCCGACGACAGATACATCACCCGTCCGGAGGACATGGCAGCGGGAAGCAAGACCTACAAGTCGAACGAGATTCCCGTTAACCTCGAGTCGACATCAAACCGCAACCACGACTTCTACGTCTACCTGACACACCGCTACCGTCTGGGATTCACACGCGACGTGCAGAAGATTGTCGACAATGAGGAATCGCTCGAGGCACGACGCCGCATGGAGCGTCGCGGCATAGCTACCGACACCATACCGGTGAAGCAGGATACGCTGACGGTGAAGGAGTTTGTGCCTGTCACCAGCTTCATACACACCGTGAAGCTGGAACGCTCACGCCACAACTTCCACTCGCAGGACGAGTCGAGCGGCTTCTTCCCCACCACGGGTGCATTGAGCTCGAAGCTCTCGAACGACTCCACCGTGGCACTGAGCGTGAAGAATGTGTTTGGCATCTCACTGCTTGAGGGCTTCAACAAATACGCCAAGGCGGGACTGACGGCATACATATCGCACAAGTACAGCCGCTACACGCTGATGAACATGGACACACTGACGACTCTGCGTGGCAACGACACCTACGGCGAGCATGAGGTGTTTGTAGGTGGAGAGCTTGCAAAGCGTGCCGGACAGACAGTGCACTACAATGTGACGGGCGAGTTCGGGCTGGCAGGAGTCGCCTCAGGACAGTACAGCATCAGCGGTAATGCCGACATGAACCTGCCCTTACTGGGCGACACACTGCGCATCTACGGACGTGCCTACATCAAGAATACGTTGCCGTCGTTCTACATGCGTCACTATCATTCGAACCACTACACGTGGGACTTCGACGACATGGACAAGGAACTGCGCACACGTGTGGAAGGAGAACTGGACTTCCCCAAGACGGGGACGAACATACGTGTCGGAGTGGAGACGATAAAGAACTACACCTACTTCAACGGCTACTCCACACCACAGCAGGCCAGTGATAACATAAAGGTGGCAGAAGCTGCGCTGAAGCAGAACTTCCGTCTCGGCATATTCCATCTCGACAACGAGGTGATATGGCAGAAGACGAGCAACAAGGACGTGCTTCCGTTGCCTACGCTGTCGCTCTACCACAACCTGTACTTGCTGACGAAGTTGGCAAAGAAGGTGCTGACGGTGCAGCTGGGAGCCGACGTGCGTTACTTCTCGAAGTACTATGCCCCAGCCTATTCGCCTGCCATACAGCAGTTCCGTGTGCAGAATGCCGACGAACAGATTGAGATTGGCGGTTACCCCATTGTCAATGTCTATGCCAATCTGCAGCTTAAGCGCACACGCTTCTTCGTGATGATGTCGCACGTCAACAGCAACATGGGCAGCCGCAACTACTTCCTCTCGCCTCACTACCCCATCAACCCGAGTTGCTTCAGGTTCGGTGTATCGTGGAACTTCTACGACTGATTTCATCCACACACATCTACGCACCGGACCCCATGCACAAGCACCGCATCCTGAGATACGCAGCACCTGTTGTCATCGCCCTTGCCTTGTACGGCGTGTATAGGTTTGCCATAGACGACATCATGCGGCATCCGCGCGACTACGACGAGATTGCAGCAGACAGCACGCTGCATGCCGTGGCAGAGCAGAACGCCTTGGGCTTTTATCAAGAGGGCGACTCGCTGTCGGGCTTCTACTATGAGCTGATAAGTACGTTTGCTGCCGACCACGGTCTGAAGTTGGACATTGTGCCAGAGATGAACATGGAGAAGCGGCTCGACGGACTGCGGCACGGACACTACGACATAGTTGCCGACGGTGTTGCAGTGACGGCAGACGGCGATGACGAAAGCCCTGTCCTATTCTCAACACCTATAGTAATGAGTCATCTGGTACTGGTGCAGCGCAAGGAGGAAGCCTCTGCTGCTACCGACAGCATCCGTAGTGACTCGACAACATTCGTACGCAGTCTGGTGAATCTTGCCGGCAAGACGCTGCATGTAGCAAAGGGTTCGCAGGCAGTGATGCGTATTGAGCACCTGGCAGAAGAGATTGGCGACACCATATATATATATGAGGACGGCACGCACAGCAGCGAGCAGCTCATCGCTATGGTTGCCAGCGGCGACATAGACTACACCGTGTGCGAACGACGCATTGCCGAACTTGCTGCCGACAGCCTTAATCAGATCGACATCTACACGCCTGTCAGCTTCAACCAATTCTACTCATGGGCAGTGAGCCGTAAGTCGCCCGTGCTGCTCGACAGCATCAACGCATGGCTCGACCGTTACCAGCAGACCGAAGCCTATCGTCAGCTCTACCGCCGCTACTACCTAAAGGTGGGTTCTAAAAATTCCCACCGTAATAAATTAACGAGTTAATAAGTAAGCGTGAGTTACGTTTTGTCATCTTGCGGCTTCTTTTCGGCCCAATTCGCCTGTTCGCTCAGTCGTATAGCCCGCTATACTCCTTTGCTCTCAGACAAATTGTCCTCGAAAATAAACTCGCAATCAGACAAAGCCAATTTATAGAACCCACCTAAAGGCTTTCCGCCTCACGAAGCCAAGCCTCTGACGAAGCATCGCTCGGCATGCGCCAATCACCGCGTGGACTCAGCGTAACGCTTCCCACCTTCGGTCCGTCGGGCAGACACGAACGTTTGAACTGCTGCTGGAAGAAGCGGCGCAGGAACGTCACAAGCCAGTGCTTTATGGTCTCGTCGCTGTACTTCTCGCTATCGAAAGCCTTGCGTGCCAACAGGAAGATCTTCTTAGGCGTGAACCCGAAGCGCAGGAAATAGTACAGGAAGAAGTCGTGCAGCTCGTATGGTCCCACGAGGTCCTCGGTCTTCTGCTTTATGTTGCCCTGCTCGTCGGCTGGAATCAGCTCAGGGCTTATAGGCGTATCGAGCACGTCCATGAGCGTGGCAGCCGACTCCTTGTCGACATCGGTATCGGCGACATAGCGCACGAGGTACTTTATCAGCGTCTTTGGAATGCTGGCGTTGACGCCGTACATCGACATGTGGTCGCCGTTATAGGTTGCCCAGCCCAGTGCCAGTTCGCTTAGGTCGCCCGTACCGATTACGAGTCCGCCCACCTGATTGCTGATGTCCATGAGTATCTGAGTACGTTCGCGTGCCTGTCCGTTCTCGTAGACCACGTTGTGATTGTTGATGTCGTGGTCGATGTCCTTGAAGTGCTGCGTCACACTGTCGCGTATGCTTATCTCGCGTATTGTCACTCCGAGCGACTTCATCAGGCTCATGGCGTTGTGGTATGTACGGTCTGTGGTGCCGAAGCCAGGCATCGTCACGCCCACTATTCCCTTACGGTCGTAGCCCAGCTTGTCGAATGTCTTGACGCAGACAAGCAGTGCCAGCGTGGAGTCCAGTCCGCCGCTGATGCCCACCACGGCATGCTTGCTGTGCGTATGCACCAGTCGCTTCGCCAGTCCTGAGGTCTGTATGTTGAATATCTCTTCGCACACCGCCGATACGGCAGCAGCATCGCCAGGAATGAATGGATGCGGGTCGACATAGCGGTCGAGCACGAACGGATGTTCGTTCTCGGCTTCTGCCACATACGATATCTCTGCCGTCATGCCACGCTGTGCCATTCTGAACGATGTGTTCTTGCGTCGCTCGGCACGCAGACGTTCCACGTCCACCTGTGCCACAGACATCTGTGGCGAATAGTCGAAGCGGCGTGAAGCCGCCAGTATGTTGCCATTCTCGGCTATGATGGCATTGCCGCCATAGACCACGTCCTGCGTGCTCTCGCCGAAGCCACAGCTGCTATAGACGTAGGCAGACAGCGTGCGTGCACTCTGTCCGGCAATGAGGCTCACCAGATAGTCGTGCTTGCCCACGAGCTCGTTTGATGCCGACAGGTTGAAGATGACGTCTGCGCCTTTAAGCGTCAGCGTGTTGCTTGGCGGCACCGGCGACCACAGGTCTTCGCACAGCTCTATGCCGAACAGCATCTCCGGGTCTTCACCAAGACTGAAGAGCGGAGCCTCCTGTCCGTCGATGTCTACCCAGCAGTCGGCATACCTCAGCGACAGCTTGCCCAGGTCTTTTGCCGACGTGAACCATCGCTGCTCGTAGAACTCGTTGTAGTTGGGCAGGAACGTCTTTGGCACCATACCAATGATGTCGCCGCCCTGCACCACGATGGCAGCATTCATCAGCACGCCGCCGTATGCCACCGGTGCACCCACAATGGCTACAACGTCCTTGTCTGCCGACCATTCCACCAGCTCCCTTACGCCGTTTTCGGCTTCACGAAGCAGCGTCTGTTGGAAGAACAGGTCCTGACACGTATAGCCGGTGATGCACAGCTCGGGCATCACTATCACCGATACGCCCTGGTCCTCGGCATCCTGCAGCATGACCTTTATGTTGTCAACGTTATATCTCACGTCTGCCACGCGCATCGACGGGATGCCTGCAGCGACCTTCACAAATCCGTAATCCATCATATATATAATGTGTGTATATCAATTATTCTACACGAAGTTGTCGTTCACAAGCTGTACACTTGTTGAGAAAACAGCGGCAAGGTACGCAAAATTACGGCAGTGCATAGACGTGGGAAGCTCATTTTTTTGTGATTTGCCGTACTTTTGCACCCGATTTCCGAACTACACCACAGGATTCACAGACACACACGAAGAGAGAGACATGAAGAAGGATTTGCTATACCACATCATTGCACTGCTGGTCATCGCCATTTGGGGAGTGACATTCATCAACACCAAGGTACTTATTCTTCACGGCCTCACGGCGCACGAGATATTCGTGTTGCGCTTCGGCGTGGCGTATCTGGGCATCTGGGCGTTCTCGCCACGACGTCTGCTGTCGTACACCTGGCAGGACGAACTGCTGATGGCTGTATTGGGCATCACCGGCGGCTCGCTCTACTTCCTGTGCGAGAACAACGCCATAGATATATCGCTCGTCACCAACGTCGCATTCATCGTCAGCACCTCACCGCTGCTGGCGGTGCTCATCGCCATGGCGCTGTTCCGCAACTTCCACGCCACACCGGCATTGATATTTGGCTCGCTGACGTCGCTCCTCGGCGTGGCACTGGTGATATTCAATGGTAGCTTCATACTGAAGATAAACCCGTTCGGCGACTTCCTGGCACTGTCGGCAGGACTGTGCTGGGCGGTCTACTGTCTGGTGATGCGTCGCGTGTCGACACGCTACAATGCCACATTCATCACGCGCAAGGTCTTCTTCTACGGCATAGTGACCATCCTGCCCTACTTCCTGGTTGAGCCGTGGACATTCCCGCTGGAGCGTCTGGCAGAGCCGGCTGTATGGGGCAACCTGCTGTTCCTGGCAGTCATAGCATCGCTGGCATGCTTCATACTGTGGAATGCCGCCATAAAGCGACTGGGAGCCATACGCACCGCAAACTATGTCTACCTCAATCCCCTCACCACGCTCATTGGGTCGGCAATCTACCTGCACGAGCCGCTGACGTGGGTCAGCATGCTCGGATCGGCACTGATACTTGCCGGCATATACATGGCACGGAAGGTCAACTTCTGAAAACCGCTCGTCGCAATAAATGTGGGAATTCGTAGAACCCACTTAAAATTTATACGGTATAGATATGCAGTCGTGTGCCGGAAATGCACTACCTTTGCACCATCTTTGAAAGAGTTACAATCTGAGCAACTGACAATGACTAACGAAATACCACTGTCCGACGTCGTCGACATACTGCACCACCATCAGGTACCGCCATCCATACAGCGGCTCGCCATACTGAAGTACCTGATTGAGCACCCCATTCATCCCAATGTCGACAAGATCTACAACGCACTCAACGAGGAATTGCCCACGCTGTCGCGCACCACGGTCTACAACACGCTGAAGTTGCTCAGCGACCACAAGGTAATCCAGACACTCACCATCGACGAGCACAACAACTGCTACGACGCAAATGTGCGCCCGCATGCCCACTTCCAGTGTCGCAAGTGCGGACGCATCTATGACCTTGGCTACACCGACGGCTGCGACCTCTGCAGCACCGGCGAGCGCGAAGGCTTCCTCGTCGAGGAAGCGCAGCTATACTATAAGGGCATCTGCCGCTCCTGCCGCGAGGAAGAAGAGGCAAATGCCCAGGGTTCTGCAGATTAGTGCAGATAGTTCATCAGGAAGAGGTTGCGCTCTTCGAATGTCTTGTCCACCGTCTCGTATGAGTTGACGTCGAGAATCAGCATCGGCGGATACTGCTGGTTGTTGATGGTGTGCCAGTCGGCAAGTCCCAGTCCGTTGGGGTCGCCGGTCTTGATGAAGTTGGCGTAGTAGTTGATGAACTGCGCAGACACCTCAAAGTCGTCCGGCTGCCAGTCGTAGACACGGTTCGTAGGCAGCGTTCCCATTGCATATTCAATATCGGCAGAGTGCACGGCACCTACAAATGCCGGTGTGGTCTTTATGCTTGTGCGGGCCTGGTCGGCACGCTCCACGCCACCTGCCAGTCCGGCAACGACGCCCTGTGCCCTCATTGCCGGGCGCGGCTTCGAGAAGTAGTAGCGATAGACGGGCTGTCCGCTGGTCTTGGCATGCAGATAGCCGAATTTCCATGTGCTGTAGGCGATGAACATGTCACCGGCATAGTCCACGCCAGGCTTGCCCAGCACGTCGGCATCGGTCTTGAAGCCATAGAGCTGCATAGCCTTGTCCACATCGTCGCCGAAGGTGCTCTTCATCACGTTGCGCATGTTGGCAAGTGTTGCCTCCTGTCCGCGCAGATAAGCCTGAGCCGTCATCTCCTGCGAGTTGCGTCCCACGAGCAGCGGCACCTGCAGCTGTTCGCCGTTCTCGAACACCTCGCGCGGCTGCTTCAGGAAGAAGTATCCGTCAACATTATATGTAGGCACGCTGCTGCTGGGTATTTTCGCTATCAGCTCCTCGGCACTCAGTGCACGTGCAGCCTTGATGTCCTTGATGCCGACCTCCTTAAATTTTGCCACGCCCAGGTCTTCGGCTTCCTTCAGCGTCGGGATTGAACCGACGGTCACCGAGCCGCTCGATGCCATGACCTGATGTATGAGTCCGCGGGTTAGCGGTGTTGCCATCTGTGCGCTGACCGACATAGAGCCTGCCGACTCGCCGACGATGGTGATGCGGTACGGGTCACCGCCGAAGGCCTCGATGTTGTCGTAGACCCACTTGATGGCTGCCGTCTGGTCCATGAAGCCGTAGTTGCCCGAGCCGTGATACGTGGTCTCTGCCGACAGCTCCGGATGTGCGAAGAAGCCGAACACGCCCTCACGATAGCTTGCCGTCACCGACACTATGCCGTGGCGTGCCATTGCCTCACCGGCATAGCGTGCCTCCGTGCCACTGCCGGCATACAGCCCGCCGCCGTTGAAGTAGATCAGCACGGGCAGCTTCTCGTCCATGCTCTTCGCCGGCGTCCAGATGTTCAGATACAGGCAGTCCTCACTCTTCTGCTTGCCGCGCAGTCCCATGTCGCCAAACGGATTGCCCTGCATGGGGTCGTCGCCAAACTCCTTTGCCGAGCGCACGCCGCTCCAGTCCTTCACAGGCTGCGGAGCCTTCCACCGCAAGTCACCCACTGGCGGCTGTGCGAAAGGCACGCCGCGAAACACCTTCAGTCCCGACTCCTCAGTACCTTCGAGGATGCCGTTTGCCGTCTTCACCTGCGGTCCCTGCTGTGCGAAAGCCACGACAGCGACTGCCAGTGCAAACACTGATGTCAAAAGTTTCTTCATCTTTCCCTTACTAATTTTGTTTATATGTTTTGGTTGTTAGTTCCTCTCCCTGTCTGCCGGATTCTGCATCCTCACAGAAACATAGTCATGTAGTCTGGCACCAGCAATGTGGTCCCGTTCTTGCGCAATAATACTGATTTCTCGAAATCCCCCGAAATTTTTTTCTCGATTTTTGCAATTCCCCCGCTATTCTCTGAGGGAA
>CAYXLA010000092.1:0-8819 GCA_964465765.1 uncultured Bacteroidaceae bacterium
TGATAAAAGTCCGTCCCTTTAGGGAAGGATTTAGGAAAGGCTTCTCCCTTCCCTTTAGGGGAGGGCTGGGGTGAGGCTTCTCAGAGGACGTGCAGCCTCGAAGAGGTTGATTAAATGGATAACCCCTGTCTAAGCGCAGCGCAGACTGGGGTAGTGTAGTCATCATCTACTTGTGCCTCGGAGAGGTACTTACATGAAGGACATGAAAATCCATCAACGCATGGTCTCGTGATTGCGGACACTTATTTACCACATCCGCTTATCCCCACCTTTTTTCTACTGACCCAGATACACGCGCCACAGGACGTGGATAAGTAAAAAGGACATGCCCAACGATGTGGACATGTCCTCTATATATCTCCGCCACCCACGACTATGGGCGACGTGTGTATGCTGATATCAATCGATCTCCTCGTCGGCTTCGTAGCCACCCATCTCACGGAGAGCATTCTTCAGCATGACATACTGCTGGAAGAGGTGGTTGACAGCAACCTCACCCTGAGTGTAGTCGTGCATCGGGCTCTTGAGGAAGAAGCTCAGGAAGCGCTGTATGCCATAACGTCCGGCACGTGCAGCGAGGTCGCTAAGCAGTACGAGGTCGAGGCACAGAGGTGCAGCAAGGATAGAGTCGCGGCAGAGGAAGTTGATCTTGATCTGCATCGGGTAGCCCATCCAGCCGAAGATATCGATGTTGTCCCATCCTTCCTTGTTGTCGTTGCGAGGAGGATAGTAGTTGATGCGAACCTTGTGATAGTAGTCGGAATACAGGTCAGGCTGGTTGTCGGCAACGAGGATAGACTCGAGAGTAGACAGCTTGCTGACTTCCTTGGTGTGGAAGTTTGCTGGCTCGTCGAGCACCAGACCGTCGCGATTGCCAAGTATGTTTGTCGAGAACCATCCGCTCAAGCCCAGACAACGAGTGCCGATGATGGGAGCGAAGCCCGACTTGACGAGTGTCTGTCCTGTCTTGAAGTCCTTACCAGCGATAGGCATCTTGGTCTTCTCAGAGAGTTCCCACATTGCAGGAATGTCGACAGTGGTGTTGGGAGCACCCATGATGAACGGTGCACCTTCGGTCAGAGCGGCATAAGCATAGCACATCGACGGTGCCACATGCTTGGTGTCGTTGTCCTTCATTGCCTTCTCGAGGGCGGCAAGTGTGCCGTGGATGTCCATATCTACCGGTACGTAGATCTCGGTAGAAGCTGCCCAAAGCACAACAATGCGCGAGCAGCCATTTGCCTCCTTGAAGTTGCGGATATCAGCCTTGAGCTGCTGAACCATATCCCAGCGGTCCTTGCAGTCCTTGACGTTGTGTCCGTCAAGACGGCATGCATAGTCGTGATCGAAAGCTGCCTTCATCGGGACAATCTTCTGCAGTTCGTCCTTGACCGGCTCAATGTCTTTCTCCTTCAGCACCTCTGCGTTGATGGCAGACTCGTAAGCCGTTGCAGGGAACACATCCCATGCACCGAAGACAATATCGTTGAGATTTGCCAACGGAACAATCTCACCGTAATGAAGATACTTCTTGTCAGCACCACGACCGACACGGATCTTGTCATACTGAGTCATTGAACCGACGGGCTTTGCCAGCCCCTTACGTGTCATCAGCACGCCTGTAATGAATGTGGTAGCTACCGCACCCAAGCCAACACACAACACTCCAAGCTTTCCTTCTGCTGGCTGAACATTATTGTTTTTCATTTCAATTTATAAGTTTTATATGCCCGGAACCGAGGACTGGCACTGCGTCGCCAGTATCGAGACACTGCGTCTGCCGATTCCTGTTATTATATTCCTAAGCCGCAAAGTTAGCATTATTATTTCTTTACGTTGCATAAAAGGCGCAATTCTTTGTGCTAAAGAATGCTATCAGCGCGGCTATAGGGACAAACCCGGGACTGTCTCAGGCCTTGGAGATGTAGTCAACGATCCACTCTCCGACTTCCTTGGTGCCATACTTGGCTCCACCTTCGACCTGTATGTCGGGGGTGCGGACATTGTTGTCTATCGATGCATCGACGGCACGACGTATCAGTGCGCCCTCTTCCTTGAGGTCGAAATACTCGAACAACATGGCTGCCGAGAGTACCTGTGCCAATGGGTTGGCAATGTTCAGGCCCTTGGCCTGTGGCCATGATCCGTGTACGGGCTCGAAGACAGGTGTATGCTCGCCGGTAGATGCCGATGGCAACAGTCCCATGGAGCCGCTGATGCAGGAGCTCTCGTCGGTGAGGATGTCGCCGAAGGTGTTCTCGGTGACGATGACATCGAAGAACTTAGGGTCCTGAATCATGCGCATCGAGCAGTTGTCGACATACATATAGTCGGTCGTGACGTCGGGATATTGCGGTGCCATCTCGCGTGCAATCTGTCTCCAGAGGCGTGATGAAGCAAGGACATTGGCCTTGTCGACCACAGTGAGATGATGGTTGCGCTTGCGGGCATAGTCGTAGCCGACTTTGAGTATGCGCTCAATCTCGGGACGCGAATAGTAGTTGGTGTCGTAGGCTTTGTCGTTGTCCTGATACTTCTCGCCGAAGTACATGCCGCCAGTAAGCTCACGTATGGTGATGAAGTCGGCTCCGTCGACGAGCTCAGAGCGCAGCGGAGACTTATGGAGCAGGCTCTTGAAGGTCTGCATAGGACGTATGTTGGCATAGAGTCCGAGCTTCTTGCGCATGGCAAGCAGTCCCTGCTCAGGGCGTACCTTTGCTGTTGGGTCATTGTCGAACTTAGGGTCACCGACAGCCGAGAACAGCACAGCGTCGGCATTAAGGCATGTCTGGAACGTTTCTTCGGGGAATGGGTCGCCAACTTTGTCGATGGCATCAGCACCGCAAATGGCATATTCATAGGACACTTCGTGGCCGAACTTGCGGCACACAGCAGTCGTAACGTCTACTCCTACCTTGGAGATTTCTGGGCCGATGCCATCACCGGCCAGGACAGCGATTTTCAGTTTCATACTATTCTGAATATTGTGTTATTGTATTATTTCGATATTCTCGCACAGGTCTGTGCGTGTTTCATATTCGTCTTCAATGATGTTGAGCATCTTTATGGTGGCCTTTATGGCAGACTCTGTCTGGTCGGCATCGAGTCCGCGAGTGCGGAACTCACGGTTGTCGAAGGTCCACGAGATTACTGTCTGCACCAAGGCATCGGTGCGTCCGCCAGGTGGAATGCTGACGGCATAGTTGGTAAGCATGGGGAACTTGCGGTTGAGCAGCTGCTTGTAGACGTAGCGCAACGCACGCACAAAGGCATCATACTGTCCGTCGCCGCTGGAGCTTGCCTCGAACTCATTGCCATTGATGGATATCTTGAGCATCGCCATGGGCTTAAGGCCATGGGCCAAGTTGACGACGTAGCTTATCAGGCGCACCTTGTCACTCGTGACACCATGCTTCAGCACATCTGCCACGATGTAGGGCAGGTCCTCTGGCGTGACAAGCTCTTTCTTGTCACCAAGCTCAATGATGCGCTCGGTGACCTTCTTCATCGACGCTTCGTCGAGGTCGAGACCCAAGTCTTCGAGGTTCTTGCGTATATTGGCCTTGCCACTGTTCTTGCCCAAAGCATATTCGCGCTTGCGGCCGAAGCGCTCGGGCAGCAGGTCGTTGCAATAGAGATTGCGCTTGTTGTCGCCATCGGCATGGACTCCTGCCACCTGCGTGAACACGCTCTCTCCGACGATGGGCTTGTTTGGCGGGACAGCTATGCCCGAATAGGACGCTACGATGCGGCTGGCTTCGTTGAGCTGGTTCTCGTCTATATGTGTCAGTGCATTGTTGTGGTCTTTCAGCATCGCCTGCACACTTGCCAACGGTGCATTGCCGGCTCGTTCGCCAAGACCATTTATAGTGGTATGCAGTCCTTTGCAGCCGGCAATGACTGCCGACAGAGCATTGCCAACAGCCAGGTCGTAGTCGTTATGGGCGTGGAAGTCGAAGTGCACACCTGGGTAACGCTCCACCATCAGCCGCATGAACTTGTGCGTCTGCATGGGGTTCAGTATGCCAAGGGTATCAGGGAGCATGAAGCGTTTTATCTCTGTCTGCACCAATGCATCCATCAGTTCGAACACATATTCGGGCGAGTCCTGTATGCCATTGCTCCAGTCCTCAAGATAGACATTGGCTTCCATGCCCTTCGACACGGCATAGGCGAGCGTGTTCTTGATGTCGGCTATATGTTCCTGAACGGTCTTCTTCAGCTGATAGGTGCAGTGCTTGAGAGAGCCTTTGCACAAGAGGTTTATGACTCGGCAGCCTGTGGACCATATCCAGTCGACCGAGGTCGTGCCATCGATGAAGCCAAGCACCTCTACCCTGTCGAGATAGCCATGACGCACAGCCCACTCCGAGATCATAGTGACAGCCTCGTGCTCGCCTTCCGAGACACGTGCCGATGCCACCTCAATGCGGTCGACCTTCAGTCGGTCGAGCAGCAGACGTGCTATCATCAGCTTCTCGTGCGGTACGAACGACACGCCGTTGGTCTGCTCACCATCCCGAAGGGTGGTGTCCATTATCTCAATCGCGTGCGACTGCAAAGCGTCCTTCATGCTGCGTCTCCCAAGCTTCTATCTTGTCCTTATTCTCAAGGAGGAAATCAATGTCGTCCAAGCCATTCATCAGGCAGTGCTTCTTGTAGGCGTTTATCTCGAACGTCTCGCTCTTTCCCGTTGCCTTGTTGGTGATGGTCTGCTCGGGCAGATTGACTTCGACCTCGGTCTTGGGATCAGCCTGGATGGACTGGAACAGTTCCTGCAGGAAGGGTTCGCTGACCACTACAGGCAGCACGAAGTTGTTCAGCTCGTTGTTCTTGTGTATGTCGGCGAAGAAGCTGCTGACGACAACACGAAAGCCATAGTCGGCTATAGCCCATGCAGCATGCTCACGGCTGCTGCCACTTCCGAAGTTCTTGCCGGCAACGAGGACGACACCACTATAGCGGGGATCGTTAAGAACGAAGTCCTTTATGGGGTTGCCCTGCTTGTCGTAGCGCCAGTCGCGAAACAGGTTCTCGCCGAAGCCTTTCTTGTCGGTAGCCTTGAGGAATCGTGCAGGTATTATCTGGTCGGTGTCGACATTCTCCAATGGGAGTGGGACACATGTGCTGGTTATTATGTTGAATTTCTGTTTCATCGTGTCATCTATTAAGCTATCAAGGTTCTCGGATCTGTTATCACTCCCGTCACTGCAGCGGCTGCTGCCACAAGCGGACTGGCAAGTATTGTCCTTGAGCCAGGTCCCTGACGTCCTTCGAAGTTACGGTTGCTGGTAGACACAGCATACTTGCCTGCAGGTACCTTGTCGTCGTTCATGGCAAGGCAGGCAGAACATCCGGGCTGACGAATCTCAAAGCCTGCTTCTGCAAGCACCTTGTCGAGACCTTCCTGACGTATCTGTGCATCGACCATCCATGAACCAGGGACAAGCCATGCCACAACACCATCTGCCTTCTTCTTGCCTTTAACCAGAGAGGCAAAGGCACGGAAGTCCTCGATGCGTCCGTTGGTGCATGCTCCGAGGAACACGTAGTCTATCTTGCGTCCAAGCAACTTCTCGCCTGGCTTGAAGCCCATATAGCCGAGCGACTTCAGGAACGATGCCTGTGCAGCCTCGCCCATTCCCTCGAGCGTTGGGATGCTGTCGGTTATGGCCATGCCCATACCGGGGTTTGTACCGTAGGTCACCATAGGCTGTATGTCTGCGCCATCGAAGTAGAGTTCTTTGTCGAACACGGCATCCTCGCCACTCTTCAAGGTCTTCCAGTAGGCAACAGCCTTGTCCCAGTCTGCACCCTTGGGTGCGTACTCACGTCCTTTTATGTATTCAAAGGTCTTCTCATCTGGTGCAATGAAGCCGCCACGGGCACCCATCTCAATCGACAGATTGCACAGCGTCAGACGTCCTTCCATGGAGAGGTCGCTGACTACCGGACCGGAGTATTCCACGAAATATCCCGTAGCACCCGATGTAGATATCTTCGACATCAGATAGAGAGCCACATCTTTTGCCGTGACGCCCTTGCCAAGTTTGCCGTTGATGTTGATGCGCATGGACTTAGGCTTCTGCTGGAGTATGCACTGCGATGCCATGACCATCTCGACCTCGCTGGTTCCGATGCCGAAAGCGACGGCACCGACAGCGCCATGGGTCGATGTGTGGGAGTCACCGCAGACGATGGTCATGCCCGGCAGACTGAGTCCGCGCTCGGGACCTACGACATGGATGATGCCGTTCTTAGGGTTCAGCATGCCGAAGTGTGTCAGTCCGAAGTCCTTGGCATTCTTTTCAAGGGTATCGACCTGCTTCTTCGACACAGGGTCCTGAATGGGTTTGTCCTGGTCGTGTGTCGGGGTGTTATGGTCGGGCATGCAGAATATCTGCTGCGGACGGAAGCACTGCAGTCCGCGTTCACGCATTCCGGCGAAAGCCTGCGGACTGGTCACCTCATGGCAGTACAAACGGTCAATATACAGTTGTGTGGGACCGTCTTCCACTTTCTGGACTACGTGCGAGTCCCATATCTTGTCAAACAGAGTGTTCATGTCTCGTCCTCAGTTTTTGAATTTGTTGATACAATCTATATATGCCTCTACCGATGCTGTCACGATGTCGGTGTTTGCTCCGAAGCCATAGTACATACGACCGTCATATTCCACCTGCATGTGTACCTTACCCACATCGTCACTGCCCTTGCTGATGGCCTGTATGGTGAATTCTTTGAGTGTCATCTGCTTGGAGATGATCTTCTTCAGAGCCTTGATGGCAGCATCGACAGGACCATTGCCTGTGGCTGCAGCCTCGAACTTCTGGCCGCTGATATCGAGTCCTATGCTGGCTACACTGCGGACGCCCAGACCTGTGGTGACCTGCAGGTAGTTCAACTTGACAGCATGCGATTCGGCACGGTCGGCACCGGCAAGCAGCAAGATGTCGTCGTCATTGACTTCCTTCTTCTGGTCGGCAAGACGCAGGAAGGCTTCGTAGATCTTGTCAACCTTTGCCTCGTCGGTGACATCGACGCCAAGCACATGCATGCGATATTTCAGTGCTGCACGACCGCTGCGTGCTGTCAGTACAATGGAGTTGTCGTCGAGTCCCACGTCCTTGGGGTTCATAATCTCGTATGTGGAGACGTTCTTAAGCACGCCATCCTGATGGATTCCACTGGAATGGGCAAAGGCATTCCTACCCACGACAGCCTTATTGGCCTGGACAGGCATGTTCATCAGACTGCTAACCATACGACTGGTGGGGTAGATCTTCGTGGTGTTTATGTTGGTCTCGATGTTTAGTCCCTTGTGGCACTTCAGGATCATTGCTATCTCCTCCAGTGAAGTGTTGCCTGCACGCTCGCCAATGCCGTTCACGGTGACCTCCACCTGACGTGCTCCTGCCAGCACACCGTTCAGTGTGTTTGCCGTTGCCATGCCAAGGTCATTGTGGCAGTGGGTCGACAGTATGGCGTTGTCGACTCCATCGACATGCTCCTTCAGGTATTTAATCTTCTCGAAGTACTCCTGCGGCAAGCAGTATCCCGTTGTGTCGGGGATGTTCACAACCGTAGCACCAGCCTTTATGACTGCTTCTACGACACGTGCCAGATATTCATTGTCGGTACGACCAGCATCCTCAGCGTAGAACTCGACGTCCTCGACATATTTCTTTGCGTACTTCACGGCAGCGACTGCACGCTCTATTATCTCTTCACGATTGGAGTTGAACTTATATTTAATGTGTTCGTCGCTCGTGCCGATACCCGTATGTATTCTCTTGTGCTTTGCATATTGCAGAGACTCTGCTGCCACGTCAATATCTTTCTGCACGGCACGCGTCAGTGCACAGATGGTTGGCCATGTCACGGCCTTAGAGATCTCAATCACCGAATTGAAGTCACCCGGACTCGATATGGGGAATCCTGCCTCAATGATGTCTACGCCCAAGGTTTCCAGCTGCTTGGCAACTTGTATCTTCTCGACTGTGTTCAACTGACACCCGGGCACTTGTTCGCCATCGCGCAAGGTGGTATCAAAAACAAACAATTTCTCGCTCATCTCTAACAATATATTTATATGACCATTAAAAAAGCCTTTCGCACCACGGAAGTGAGAAAGGCTTTAGAATATATGCATACCCGAACTACGCACAGAACTCACTTCCACTGACCCTTGGTAGTAGAATAATGATTCCGCATAGCAGGATGTACGTAAACTTTTCAATCATTACTTTGCTATTTGGTTGCAAAAGTAAAGAGAATATCGGACCAGGCAAATAAAGCTGAAACTTTTTTACACCACCAATTTTCATTTCATAAGTTCAAGCAGGCAAGGGTACGTGTAACGTGTTGCGTTAAGCGTGTTGTGTGATGGACAATCAAAGGACGTGGTGCCTCGAAGAGGTACATTATATGGCTAACCCCAGACTAAGGGAGAGTAGCGACCGCAGTCTGGGGTTTTGGAAGCACCTGGTATGTGCCCCGGAGAGGTACTTACGGCTCAGTAGGAAATAGGTGGGGATAAGTCGCGTCCTGTGGCGCGTGTACCTCTCCGAGGCACGGTTAGATGGTATCATCCCTATCCCCAGTCTGCGCTGCGCTTAGACTGGTTACTCGTTAGTGTACCTCTTCGAGGCACCACGTCCTATAGCGTAGATACACTCACTATACCTCATATCCTCTTAATATCACGCTTAACGCTTCACGTTCATGTCCTGCCGTGGTGCCTCGAAGAGGTACATTATATGGCTAACCCCTGACTAAGGGAACGCAGTGACCGCAGTCTGGGGTATTGAACGCACCCA
>CAYXLA010000093.1:0-2256 GCA_964465765.1 uncultured Bacteroidaceae bacterium
TATTTTCGAGGGCAATTTGTCTGAGAACGAAGGAGTATAGCGGGCTATACGACTGAGCGAACAGACGAATTGGACCGAAAAGAAACCGCAAGATGACAAAACGTAACTCACGTTTATTTGTTATTCAATTATTACGGTGGGAATTTATAGAACCCACCTTATGTCCGGCAAAGATAGCGAAAGCCTCAGATTGGGCAAGCAGAGCACCAATGTAAATTGGGTGATGGATGTTGAGTGTTGGGTGTTGGGTGAGATGAACCAGGAAAGTTATGGGCAAAAAAGAAGGGTATCTGTCACAGACACCCAATCCAAATTAACCTTAAATCTAATACCATGAAAAACACGGCGCAAAGGTATGGACTTTTTGTTTACCACAATGAAAACGGTACTAAAAATGCATTCTTGTTAACTATGTTTAACTAAAGACGCATGCAAAGAGCACTTTCTGCACCCTGCATGCGCCTATTGTCGGTTATAAACCCTTAGATGTGTCACTTCATCAGGTCCTGTATACCACGGTTCTTTACCGTGTTACGGAATACGGTGAGATACTTGGCATACGACTCTGTGCCGAGCATGTCCTTCAGGTTGACCAACGCTTCGGCTATCGCAGTACGCAGCGTAGAAGCCCGCTCGCTACTGTCGAGCTTTACGGCGTTGTCAATCTTCTCCTGTAAGGTGTTCTGCCAATCGTCCATCTTGTTTGCCATGGGCGTGGTGAGATTGAGCATGCGTGTCAGTGCGTCCTTGTTCATCACGATGCTGTAGTTAGGCTGTCCGTTACTGTTGTCGTTGCTGGCTGTCGGTGCACTTTGTGCCAATGCTGTCATGCTGACGCAGAGCATTGCTGCTAAGGTTAATAAAAGCTTTCTCATGACTATAATCTTTAAGGTGTTAATAAAAAGTGTTTCTTCTTTACCTCTTGTTTTAAGGTATGGTGAAGTTACACGTATCCAATCGACATCTCCTTGACGCAAATCAAGAAACCGAAACGGACAAAAATAGAGGGAACTTTCTTTGACTTGCGTCAAGAGAAAGCCCCCTTATTAGTGGTGTTATGGTACTGTCGGTACGCCGTTATTCGACGTAGAGCACCAGTCCTTTCAGGTATTCTCCTTCGGGATGGTAGATGTTGACAGGATGGTCGGCGGGTTGTGTCAGCTGGTGCAGTATGCTTACGCTGCGTCCTGACTGTGCTGCTGCTGTAAATACAGACGTGCGGAAGTTGTCGCGTGTCACTGCCTGTGAGCACGAGAAGGTGAAGAGCAGTCCGCCATGGCGTATCTTCTCGAATGCCTTGGCATTAAGGCGACGGTAGCCTTGCAGTGCATTGCGCAGTGCATCACGATGCTTGGCGAATGCAGGAGGATCGAGTACGATGAGGTCGTAACGGTCTTTCTCCATCTCATCAAGGAACCGGAAAGCATCTTCGGCGTATGCCTCATGGCGCTTGTCATCGGGGAAGTTCAGCTCGACATTCTGACGTGTCAGCTCGATTGCCTTGGCAGAACTGTCTACCGAATGTACTGTCTTTGCTCCGCCACGCATGGCATAGACGGAGAAACCGCCTGTGTAGCAGAACATGTTCAGCACGTCGCGTCCCGACGAATAGTGCTCCAGCAGTGCACGGTTCTCGCGCTGGTCTACGAAGAACCCTGTCTTCTGTCCCTTCAGCCAGTCGATGTGGAAGCGCAGGCCATATTCCGTAGCTATGTTCTCCTTGCTGCCTCCCAGCAGGAAGCCATTCTCTGCACCGAGGTCGGCCTTATAGGGTAGGGTGGTCTCCGACTTATAGTAGATGTTCTCTATCTGTCCGCTCATGACTTCAGCCAATGCACTGGCAACCTCTGTACGTTGCATGTGCATGCCTGCAGAGTGCGCCTGCATCACTGCTGTACGTCCATAGATGTCGACTACCAGTCCTGGAAGGTTGTCGCCTTCGCCATGTACCAGACGGTAGATGGTGTTATCGCTGCGGCTTGGCAGTCCTAAAGCACGGCGTTTGCAGTAGGCTTCCTGCAGTCTTGAAGTCCAAAAGCTGTGGTTTATTTCTTCGCTCTCATTGAATGTCAATACACGTACGGCGATGCTTCCTATCTGGAAATGTCCGCGTGCAGCGAATGTTCCGTCCGATGTGTATACATCCACGATGTCGCCCTCTTCGGGCTTGCCCTCTATGCGGTTTATGGCTCCGGAGAATATCCATGGATGGAATCGCTTGAGCGACTCCTCTTTACCGCGCTTCAGTATTATCTT
>CAYXLA010000093.1:2356-8751 GCA_964465765.1 uncultured Bacteroidaceae bacterium
GTCTTCAGTCTTTTGTATCATGAAGTCACCGGACTGTCGCAGTTCCTCCAGCTCTTCGTAAATCTTCAGGCACGACCAAGCATCTATAGCTGCATACTCCTGCTGTGGTATGGTAAGACTATCGGCTTCCCAGTTCGACAGACGTTGTGCCTTCGATATCTTCTTACCGAACAGATTGGCGTAGATCTTCTGCAAGCTCATGTCCTCTATGCCGAATGGGCGCACCATGTCTTGCAACTCCACGGTGTTGGCAGGTGTGAAGGGCGCACGCTGGTGAAGGGCATGATAGTCGTCTTTAAGCGAAAGACCTACCTTACGTATACGACTGCTCTCGAGTAGTTCTATCAGTGGCAGCGTCAGTCCGGTCTTGTTCAGTCGGAACAGGAAGCAACGTTCGTCGGTCGACACTTGCAACAGTGCCACCTTATGTGTATCGCCACGTCGGAACGACGGACGTGTCTCGCTGTCGATGCCAAGCGTGTCGTAACCTTTAAGGAAGCGTACTGCCTTCTCTGTGTCTTGTGGAGTGTCTACTACAGTGATACTGATGCCACACTCCTGACGTGGCATTTCGTTCACCTCCTCCTTATCTATTTTGCTCTTTATGACAATCATTCTCCGTCTGCTTGAAATCTTACCTCATGCAATGCACGCAGGGTATTGACGAGCTTCTGTCCCCAATACTGTGCGAAGTTGTCGCGACAGATTGCCAAGGCATCATTCATCGTCTGGTTCAGTCCCTGCCTGAACACAAACACGAAGTTCTTTATGTCCTGATAGATGTCGGCTATATCCTCGGATATGTGGCATGTCACCGGCTGGTCACTGTACTTCATCTCCTCGACAAATACGTCGAGATAGTCGTCACGATCTCCCATGATGCCTGCCAACATCGACCGCATGCCTTCGTATATATCCTCGGTGACATAGCTCTCGGGCTCATCAAGACTCATGTGCTCTATGCCTTCGGGCAACAGCAGTGCCTTGACATACAGCAATGGCAGAATCTTCATCACTGTATCCACGAAGCGTGCACGCGGCATGCCTTCGGCTTCCTCGAGGAAGTTGCATAGCTCTGCTGCCACAGTGACAAACTCCACACTGTTGCGTTCGAATATTATGCTGCTCTTGCTATCCATATATAAATGATGATAATGGCGCAAAGGTAGCAATTATTAACCAATGTCTGCTTTCCTGACAGTCATAACGTCCATTCTGCAGCCTATATATATAATAAGGTGTACCTTGTGTTAACAAACGGTCATGAAAACAGTGTGCTGAAGACTTTTATGTAACGCGAATGAAATATTTTGCTTGCGTCTGTATGCAGTTTTAATTTATTTTTGTACATTTGCGGCTCATTAACACATCTAGCATGTGTTTATGGCTTGAAAGACAAAAAATGATAAATGTGATAAAAACAGTAAGTTGAACAAAAACGTTAGAAGTATGATTAGAAGAAAATTGATGCTTTTGCTGGCGTTCCTGTTTGTCTTGGGAGGCGTGGTCAATGCCCAAGTCTCCAGAATAACAGGTAATGTCACTTCTGCTGAGGACGGGAGTCCTGTTACCGGAGCTTCTGTCTTAGTCAAGGGAACCACTGTCGGCACAATCACCGACATAGATGGTAACTTCACCATCACCAATGTTCCTTCCAGTGCCACAACACTCGTTGTGTCATTCATCGGTATGCAGACACAGGAAGTGCCTGTAGCCTCTACAGTAAACGTAGTGCTTCAGTCTGATGCGCAGCTCGTAGATGAAGTCATCGTCGTAGCTTACGGTACTGCAAAGAAGTCTTCGTTCACCGGTTCTGCCTCTACAGTGGGTACACAGACACTGGAGAAGCGTTCCATCTCGAACGTAGTGAATGCCCTTGAAGGTAACACCTCAGGTGTGCAGGTGACATCAGCAACAGGTCAGCCTGGTGAAGGTGCATCAATCCGTGTCCGTGGTTTCGGTTCTGTCAACGCATCTTCTGCTCCTCTGTATGTAGTCGATGGTGCAGTCTACAATGGCAACATCAGCGATATCAACCCTAACGATATCGAGAGCATGACCATCCTCAAGGATGCTGCTTCTACATCACTCTACGGTTCTTCAGCCGGTAACGGTGTTGTCCTCATCACTACAAAGAGCGGTAGCGCAGCAGGCGGCTCGAGCGTAAACCTCAGCATCACACAGGGTTGGAACAACCGTGCTTATGCTGACTATTCACGCATGGGTGTCGATGACTATATGGTTACAACATGGGGTATGATCAAGGGTATGCGCGAGAGTGCAGGCGACGATGCTGCTACAGCAGCTGCCTATGCCAGCAGCAACCTTATGACTCTGCTTGCCAGCAGCGGCCTCGAGGAGAGATACAATCCTTATAAGGGCGTTTCTGCTGACCAGATCGTGACTACTGCAGGTGTCCTGAACCCAGCTATCACTGGTCTTAAGTATGGTGATGACCTCGACTTCGAGAAGGCATCCTACGGCACAGGCTATCGTCAGGAGTACAACCTGAGCTTCAGCACCAAGACCGACAAGAGCGACACATACGCTTCTGTAGGTTATCTGAATGAGAACGGTTACATGCAGAACACCGACTTCGAGCGTTACACCGGTCGTCTGAACTACAACCTGCAGGCTACAAAGTGGTTGAAGACAGGTTTGAACCTCGGCTTCACACGCACACAGTCTGCTACATCAAGTGCCACAGCAAGTAGCTCGAGCTCTTACTCGAACATCCAGCTGTTTACACGTACCATGGCTCCTTACTATCCTGTTCATG
Organism: uncultured Bacteroidaceae bacterium; assembly: GCA_964465765.1. GTDB lineage: Bacteria > Bacteroidota > Bacteroidia > Bacteroidales > Bacteroidaceae > Bacteroides. The sequence goes on from CAYXLA010000093.1 coordinate 5,136, forward strand.
CACACAATGAGGATGGTGCATACGAAGATGCAGGTGGCAATGCAACTACCAATCCTGCCGACTACCAGTACGACTATGCTAACCGTCTGATCGGTACATACGTAGGTCGTGACGGTCTGGCAGAGCAGCTGTGGAACAGCCGTGACTATCACCGCATGAACGAGAGTGGAAAGGCTTACATCACCATCACTCCTATTGAAGGTCTGTCACTGACTGCAAACTACTCTATCAACAACCTCGACTACCGTGCTAAGACATACGAGAACCCCTATGTAGGTGACGGTACCGCAGGACCTGCACGTCTGTCTATTGCTTCAACCCGCACTCTGACACAGACATTCAACCAGATTGCACAGTACAACAAGAACTTCGGCAAGCACGGCTTGGACGTTACTCTCGGTCACGAGAACTACAGCTATAAGTATGAGTACTTCCGTGCTATGAAGGTCGGTGAGACAATCCATGGTCTGAACGACTTTGGTAACTTCACCAGCATCAGCTCTCTGTCATCATATACTGAGACCTACCGCAAGGAAGGTTACTTCGGTCGTGTCAACTACGACTATGATGACCGTTACTACGCATCTCTGTCATATCGTCACGATGGTTCGTCTCGTTTCTCTAAGGACAACCGTTGGGGTGACTTCTGGTCGTTCGGCTTGAGCTGGCGTATCTCTCAGGAGTCTTGGATGAAGGACATCTCTTGGATCAGCAACCTGAAGCTCCGTGCTTCCTATGGTGAGACTGGTAACGACCATATCCTCGACAGCTCTGGCTACTCAGACTACTATCCTTACCAGACACTCTACGGACTGGGCTATACCAACGGTACAGAGGCTGGTGCTTACTTCACCACTATCGCTAATCCTAACCTGAAGTGGGAGACACAGGTGTCTACCGACTTGGGTCTTGAGTTCGGTCTGTGGGACAACAAGCTGACTGGTTCTATCGAGTGGTTCCAGAAAGACTCTAAGGACCTGCTCTTCGACGTGGCTCAGGCTTACTCTCAGGGTGTTTCGAGCATCGTCATGAACGTAGGTAAGGTTCGTAACTCGGGTGTCGAAATCAACCTCGACTACAACGTATTCCGTACAAAGGATTGGAACCTGTCTGTAGGTGCCAACGCTACATTCATCAAGAACAAGATCATCACTCTGCCTGCCGACATGAAGGAAGGCTACGTATCTGGTTCCAAGAAGTGGATGGAAGGCAAGTCTATCTATGAGTTCTGGCTCTACCAGTGGGAAGGTGTGAACCCGGAGAATGGTAGTGGTATGTATCTGGCAGATACCGACAACTACAACCAGGCTCAGGTTGATGCAGGAAAGGTTACTGCATCTTCACTCGCTAAGTTCCAGAAGGCTACCTACACCTACAATGGCAAGACTGTTACCGAGGACTATACCTATGCAAAGAAGGACTACAGCGGTGCTTCTATTCCTAAGGTTTATGGTGGTTTCAACTTCAGCCTTGGCTGGAAGGACCTGACTCTGTCTGCTACGTTCTCTTATCAGTTGGGCGGCAAGATCCTCGACTCTCAGTACGCTTCTCTGATGAGCAACCAGCGCTATGGTAACTCCATCTCTACCGACTTGGCAAAGGCATGGAAGCAGCCGGGTGATGTAACTGACGTTCCTCGTCTGGATGCTACAAGCACTACCAACACGAGCTGGACACAGTCTTACTCTACACGTTGGCTCACAAGCTCAGACTACCTGAACCTGCGTACCATCAACCTGTCATGGCAGCTGCCTAAGTCTATCCTCAACAAGGTTAGCATCAAGAATGCACGTCTGAACTTCACTTGTGAGAACGTGTTCATGATCAAGTCACGCCAGGGCTTGAACCCAATGGCAAACTTCAGCGGTATTACTTACAACGAGTACATGCCTAGCCGTAACTTCACCTTTGGTTTGAATGTTGGATTTTAATGTGGAGACTAAGAATTATGAGATTGATTAAGAATATTACACTTGGCCTCGCGGCTCTTGCCTCAGTGGCCGTCACCGGCTGCTCCGACAGCTACATGGATCTGACTCCCACAAGCTCTGTGAGTGATGTGACGATCAGTTCATCGGTAGACAATATTTACATTGCCCTGAACGGTATCCATAAGGAAATGGTGTCGCAGGAGACGGGCTATCAGTGCCTTGGCGGTCTGCCAGGCTTCATGTTCAGCCGTGACTGGCAGGCAGACGACATCACAACGCATGCCACCCCTAACTGGTACACACGTATGGCTACATGGTCGTATGTGAAGTCCGAGTCAAGTGGCTACAACTACAGCTACTATCGCGTATACTATCAGTGGATTCTGAATGCCAACAAGATTCTTGAAGCTCTCGAGACCCTTGACAAGGCTTCTCTGAATGAGTCAGAGCAGTATCTGTACGAGCAGATAAAGGGCGAGGCTCTTGTGTTCCGTGCTTTTGCACACTACGACCTCGTACAGCAGTATGCACAACGTTACGTTCCTGGTGGCTCTAACACACAGGATGGCGTTATCTACCGTACCTCTTCTGAGATCAAGGAGCAGGCTCGTGAGTCTGTAGAGAATACCTACAAACTGATTGAGCAGGACCTCAATGAGGCTCAGACATTGCTTCAGGGTAAGGCCGTTTACGACGTTAACCACTTCGATGAGGCTACAGTATGGGCATGGAAGGCTCGCGTAGCCCTGACAAAGGGTGAGTATTCCAACGCTGCTTTATGTGCAGAGAAGGCTATCGATCTTGCTGAGGCTGACGGTAAGGCTCTGATGGAAGGCGACCAGCTGCTTTGCGGCTTCGCTGACATCACAAGCGACACCGATGAGGCTATGTATGCGGCTATGACACCTGACGACAAGACTGTCTACTTCTACTCTTTCATGGCTTACATGTCGTGGAACTTCAACTCGTCGGCAGTTCGTGCTTACAGCCCTTGCATAAACAAGGAACTCTATGAGACAATGTCAGACACTGACATCCGTCGTGCATGGTGGGATCCGACAGGCACAAAGGCCAAACCAAAGTCGAACTACAGGAAGGACCCGTATCAGAACTTCAAGTTCACTGCACGTTCTACTTCAAACGCTGTCTGCGATGTTGCATTCATCCGTTTGGCTGAGATGTACCTGATTGCTTCTGAGGCTTATGCCCGTGCAGGACAGGAGTCAGCAGCTAAGGAAATCTTCACCAAGTTCCAGCAGACACGTGACCCGCAGTATACAACCAGCACCAAGACAGGTGAAGAGTTCATTACTGAAATCATGAATAGCCGTCGTGTAGAGCTCTGGGGTGAGGGACAGCGCATGTTCGACCTCAAGCGTCTGAATGGTAGAATCGTTCGCGACTCTCTGTCAGAAGAGGCTGTTTGCGGCTTCATCGAGAAGGATGCTTCTGAGTGGGTATATGAAATCCCGCAGCATGAGACCGACTATAACTCTCTCTGCACAAGCAACTATTAATCCTAATAGTACATTAGCTTAGAATTATGTCCGCCGGCGGATGCGCTTCATGTGCATCCGCCGGCTTTCGTGTATATGGCTTGCAGTCCTATGTCTGCCCAAAGTCTTGTCGCACGTAGAATGAAGGAAGTAGTACGTATACCTTATTATATATAGCATCAATCGTGA
>CAYXLA010000094.1:0-8742 GCA_964465765.1 uncultured Bacteroidaceae bacterium
TCATGGATAAGATGTTCAGATGAAATCACAGTCTCTTCAATGTATATGTTGCCTTTCTTATCTACAAAGCCATAGATTTCTCCATTAGAAGTGGTAAAGGTTTGTTTTACTTCTTGGCTTTCAGTATTGGCCAAAGAATCTCCATTATTTCTTGATGCGTTGGAAACCTCTGATATTTTCTTCTTAGTATCTCAATAAAACGCAGAAATGCACAGCTTGGTCCTGCACTACAAAGTATTACTTTGTCATTTGTGCGTATGGAAGCGGCTGGAATGACTGCTCTATTCCGCCTTTATAGCCTTGCCGTCTTCGCCGAGCAAGAAGAGGGCGAGCTCTCCTTTAGGGAAACAGGTGCGAGAGATGGTAAGGCAGCGTGCAGTCAGCAGATGGAAGAACTTCTCTGCATCGCTGGACGTGATGGCGGTCCATAGCTCACGTGCCAGCGTCAGATGCTCTATTGCCTCTATGGCGGAGGCAGAGCAACCAGCCTCGAGAGCTAATGAACTTAGGAAGTCTTTGTTCATTACTACGTTCTTGCTATGCGTATCGAGATGGCCTTCTGCCAGTTTCACAGCCTTGCCAATCATGATGCCTAAGGATACATGTTGCATGTCCAGTTCGGTTGCAATCTTCAGAGTCTCGCCTATGAAGTTGCCATAGTGCACGAAGGCTTGTGCAGGAAGCTCGGGGTAGAGAGCCTTCATGAACCGCTCGCTCTTGGCTCCTGAGTTGATGACTAACCGCTGTGCACCGACAGCCTTGCATACTTCTATCTCACGCCGAATGGCTCCGACGAAGGCTTCTGACGAGAATGGACGTACGATGCCTGATGTCCCGATGATGGAGATGCCGTCTGCAATGCCCAATCTGGGGTTGAAGGTCCGCTTTGCCAGTTCTCTGCCTCCAGGGACAGAGATGGTCACGTCGAGACCGCCAGCAGTGTAGAGTGCCGATAGCTCCTGCTCTATCATCCGACGTGGTACACGATTGATTGCCGGACCTCCTATCTCCAGTCCTAACCCTGGCAGTGTGACTTTGCCCACTCCCTCGCCTTGCAGGAAGTGGATGCCTGCAGTGGAACTGAAACTTACAGTCGAGACAATGCGTTGTCCATCGGTGATGTCGGGGTCGTCACCCGCATCCTTTATTACAGTTGCCGTAGCATCTCCTTCACCCTTGATGACTTCGGCGATGGGTAGTTCTAACGTTTCGCCATCGGGAAATGTTATGGGTACACTCTGTATGTCCTCTTCGCCCAGCAACATGAGCAATGCTGCCTTGCTGGCAGCCGTGGCACAGGCTCCGGTGGTATAGCCACTACGCAGGGGGAAGAAGCCTGGCACGTACTTCTCAATCTGCTTGCGCAGGCCATATTCTCCCGTAACTGTAAGGAACTGTTTGGACAACGGGGGACGCTTGACGGCATAGATGGCGATGCCATGCCTACGGGCAGCTTCTACCTTCTGAAGGAAACCGCCACTCTCTCCGCTCTCCTTCGTCAAGATGGCTTGTGGGGAGAGACGTCCCAGTAGGGCATCATCGTCATCGCTGCCGTCTTGACTGTAGTAGACCAGATGTTGCTCGTCGAAACCTTGTCCGCGTGCTTGTGCCATGGACTCCTCTCGTGCCAGTATGCGAAACCAACAGGTATGTTCCTGCCAGTAGTCACGCAGCCTGTCGATGGTGTGCACACCTGTGAGTGCCAGCAGACTTTTGATGCCATCGTCATGCAGTCGGCGGACTGCATCGGCATAGTCGTCGCACCACACAATATCTTCCGAACGTGCCGGATAGCGGCGCTCGACACGTACGACAGGCAGATTCAATGCCTCCGATGTGCTGGCAACAGCAGCATGCACACCGACAGCGAAGGGATGGGCAGCATCTACCAGCAGACGGATGTCGTGCTGACGGCAGAAGTCTGTCATGGCTTCGGCATCAAGGCCACCCGTCAGACGTGTGCCGTTGCGACATGTGACTTGCTGCAGAGAGCCTTTTGTGGAGTAGTAGTAAGGCGACCCTGCCTCATCGGCAACCTTTACAGCCAGACGTCCTTCGGTGGTTCCGCCAAGTATCAGAATCATTGTCTGAACAGATGTTTGAAGTCATGTGCATAGAGTCGGGACAATCCCTGACGGTTGTCAATGGCATCACCGACGACAAGCAATGTTGTCAGTGTGAGATTGTTGTCGCGTACAATCCGTGCGAGGTCCTTCAACACTCCACGGTATATGCGCTCTTCCTTCCACGTCAGCTTGTAGCAGGCTGCGACAGGAGTCTCTGGAGGATATGCCTGAAGGAGCTCTGCCTGTACCTGCTCCACAACTCCTGCACTCAGATAGATGCACATCGTGCTCTGCGATTGTGCCAGCTTGTGGAGTTGTTCCTTCTCTGGCATGGGTGTGCGTCCTTCTCCGCGGGTGAGGATGATGGTCTGTACCTTCTCGGGAATGGTGAACTGCGACCGGAGGGCAGCAGCTGCTGCCTGGAAGGAAGATATGCCTGGCGTGATGTGATAGCTCATGTGGTAGCGGTCGAAGAAAGCCATCTGCTCCTGGATGGCTCCATAGATGCAGGGATCACCAGTATGCAGACGTACCACCAACAAGCCTCGGTCGTAGAATGTCTTCATCAGTGCGAACTGCTCTTCCAAGTCAAGAGTGGCAGAGCTGCGTACAGTGGCTCCCGCCTTAGCATAATAGGTCAGCTCGACGGGCACCAGACTGCCGGCATAAAGTATGAGGTCAGCTCTCTGAAGGAAGTGCTTGCCACGGACAGAGATTAACTCAGGGTCGCCAGGACCAGCACCAACAATCTCGATATGTCCACGACGTAGTGCACTGCCATCGATAGATAGGGCGAAGGTGAAGTGGTTGTTCTCTGTCAGCACACCCTTCTGCTTCTCTATCAGCAGCTCTCCTCCACAGCTGCTCTTCAGTGCTGCAGCCTCTGCCACACCATATAAGCCCGTCACCTCAAAAGCTTTCTGTGAGGGATTGGGCACGACGATGTCCTGCAACTCTTCCGTCTTGTAGATATGCTTTTGTATGTAAGGATGACTGCCGCACAACGCTTGCAGCAGAGGTTCATCCTTCTTCAGCTCTATGGTACTTACCGATGCCAGCGCCAGCATGTTCAGTCCACGCTTCTCAATCTCCAGTCTGATGTGTTCGGGTATGCCTTCTGGGTTGCATTGCTTACGGCATCCTATGCCAAGATGAAGAACGGGAGGACAGAAGACGAGCATTGGAACTTCATGCTCTCCACTATATATATATGGTGTGACGGCAATAATCAGCTCGACCTCCGACAGCGGAATGTCGTCGTAGTGATAGAACACGCGGACGTGCTTGGGCAGGGTTCTCTCCAGGTATTCAGTACCCTTGTCTTTAATCTCGAGCAATAGGGCAGTGGGGCGCTTCTGCACAAAGAGGAAGATGCATCTGTTCATCTGTGCCGGTGAGGCTGCGGTCTGCCAGCCATAGTGAGATGCAAGTGTGTCCAGAGCCCAGAGCTCTTCGTTGTCGCTTTGTGTCGTGACGATGGCTGCACCACCAATGATGCCTGCAATGTGATGGCTCAAATCGTTGGCACCACCTATATGGCCCGACAGGACCGGAATGACATACCTGCCCGTGCTGTCTATGCAGATGACTGCCGGATCTTTGTATTTGTTGCGTATGCAGGAGGCTATGCTCCTGACGCAGATGCCAAGTGCACCGATGAAGACTATGCTGTCGAACTCGGTGAAGTGACTGGCAAGAAAACGACTGTAGGACGTAATAGTGGTGCAGCCGCTACATTGGTTCTTGGTATATATGGTGGCATCGCCCAACTCTCGTTTGAGGAGTTCTGCCATTGTTAGACTCTGGCTGGAGACCAATATGATTGCTTTCATTCGGCTTTCATTATGTCAATGGGGTTAAACGAATCGATGGCTACATGGACATGTCCTGTCAGGTTGCGGCGTATCTCCTTTGTGCCTTCCACGAACATGTCGCGGCTACTTTCGCTGACGGCATTGAAGACAATGACGCCATGTGGAAGCAACACCTGGTTGACTTTCTGCATTATCTCCTTCAGCTTGCCGCCATGACCGCCTATGAATACAGCATCGGGTGCAGGCAGCTGGGAGATGTCTGTCTGGAGGAAGTCGCCTATACAAGCGGTGATACCAGGCGTGCCGAACTTGCGTGTGTTCTTGTCCATCAGCTCTTGTCCTGCCTCACGTTGTTCGAATGCAGTGACTTGAAGATGCGGGAATTGTAGCTTCGCCTCGATAGATACCGAGCCGGTGCAGAAGCCTATGTCCCAAAAGGATTGCCGGTTGGACAGGTCCAGCATGCTTAATGTGAGCAGTCGGATAGGGGCTTTGGTTATCATGTTCACTCTGCCATCGAGCAGATGGAACGCTGTCTCGGGTATTCCGAACGGATGTGGGCGCTCTTGTTGCTGCTCCAGTATGATGCAATTGGGGAAGGCAAACTCCGTCTGTGATGCTTCCAACAAGGAAAAACTGCGCACCTGTTCCCTGTCATGGTTGCCCAACAGTTCGCCTACAGTCATCCGGTAGTTGTCGTATCCATATTCCAACATGCGCTGGGCAATCGTAGAAGGCGTCTTGTGACGGTCGGTCAAGACACCAATGAGCCGTTCTCCACGGATGAGGCTTGTGTCCAATCCGTCCCATGGACGGCCTGTCAAGGACACTGTACGCATGTCGTGATAGGGCAGCAACATGCGGTGTGCCAACATCTGTAGGGAGTTGAAGGCAGGATATACGGTTATCTCAGCATCGGGCAGACGCCGACGTATGGTATTTGCAAAGCCAAAGAACAGAGGGTCACCGGAGGCAAAGACCACAACTTCGGCTGTATGTTCATACTGCGAAAACACGTCATCGAGTGGCACGGTGATGTCAATCCAGCGCGAATCGGCTGGAAGCAGACTGGACACTATCTCATGATGACGTACGCCACCAGAGAAGACCTTGCCGTTAGCAATCACCGCAAGCACTTCTTGCGTGGGATGGTAGGCCTGCTCGTCGGTCAGTCCGATGACATAAAAATGCTGCTTACACATCTCTTCCTGGTTTTAGCTGTTCTGCATCGTTGAAACAGAGGATGCTGTTGACCAGCGTCGCCGCCAGATTGCTTCCTCCCTTTCTTCCCTCCACTATAATCTTGGGTACTTGAGTGAATGGCTTCACCATGTGCTTGCTTTCGCAGACATGGACGAAGCCTACGGGAGCGGCTATGATGCCTGCCGGAGTCGCCTTGCCTTTACGTATCAGACTGCACAGTTCCATGAGTGCCGTTGGTGCATTGCCAAAAACAAAGAGGGCATCGGGATGTTCTGCCACAGCCAGACGAATGCCTGCTTGTGTGCGTGTTATGTTCTCTTTGCTCGCCATAGCGGCAACTCGCTCGTCAGTCAGATAGCACTCGACCGAGACACCCAACCGCTGGAGTGCACCTTTACGTATGCCCGATGCAGCCATAGTTACGTCGGTGACGATGTTCTTTATCTTCCCATGCTCGAAAGCATGATATAGGGTCTCCACTGCTCCATCATCGACATGCAGAATATTCTCCATATCGAAGTCGGCGGTAGTATGAATGGCATGGAGCAAAGCCCACTTCCGTCCGAGAGGAATGTCGGGGTGCTTCAGCTCCTTCTCGATGGTGCGGAAACTGTTTATCATGATTTCCTGCCCAATGTTCTTCGCTCCATCATCGGTCTTCTCCCGATAGTAGCCGCGAGGTGTGATGAATCGGTCGTTCCAGATATACGACTGCGAGTTGCCTATCAGAACAATGGTGAACATGTCCACGTCCTCTGGGTCGAACCGCTCTAATGTAGTGACATGGACGCTCTCTTCCTCTCGTCCTGCCTGACGGACATAGCCTACAGGCGTCTCAGGACTGCGCTCCTGCAGGAAGATTTCCTTCAACCGGTACAGTTGCCAGTAGCGTCCTTCGCTCTTGGGATTATAGATGGCTGTGATGAAATCGGCAGTGGCAGCGGCATAGATACGCTTCTCGATTCGCGCCCATGGCGTCATAAGGTCGGACAGGGAAATGATGCAGAAGTCATGGCCTATAGGTGCACCCAACAGTGATGCTGCCTTCTGGAATGCACTGATGCCTGGCAATACCTCTATATCTACCGGACTCTGACGTTCTTTCTTCATCTCGTAGATCAAGGGAGCCATGCCATAGATGCCTGAGTCGCCAGAGCTGATGATGCATACATTATGTCCCTGTTCTGCCTGTTCGAAGGCTTGTCGGGCACGGTCTCTCTCGCGCTTCATGCCAGTGTCTATGCACGTGGTGTCTGGATGCAGGTAGGGCTGGATGAATTGGAAATAGTACTTGTAGCCAATGATGACATCACTATTCTGTACTGCCTGAACGACAGCAGGCGTTATGTCTTCAGCACTACCAGGCCCAATACCGGCGACGGTCAATTTGCTCATAAGGTTTGATAAAATACAATGGTCAATACGCGGTCCTGACCCCGGGAACGCGATATTACTCAACAGACTTGGCAGGTTTCCTGACTCTGCCTCTGGAGAAGATGCCTTCCCGTTGCCTTGACAACAGTGGCAAGATGTGTTCTCTCCCTTTGGCTGAAGCACACAGTAGCGGGCACTGTTCCGGATTCTGACCGGATTCCCTTTTCATGCAAACGTCGGGACGACGGATGCATCACCAAGCCCAATACAAAATTAAGGGTTTATTTTTGTTAGCTTTGCAGTCAAAGCAGAAAAGTTTTATGAAACGCATCTACACACGCACTGGCGACAAGGGAATGACACGTATACATGGCGGAGAACGTGTCCCTAAAGACGACATCCGCATTGAAGCTAACGGCTGCATCGACGAGCTGAACACCGTGATAGGCATAGTCCGGTCAATGCTGCCGCAGGAACATGAGTGGCAGTCAATGCTCTACATCGTTCAGAAGAATCTGATGACTACAATGAGTCTGGTGGCTACGCCATCCGATCAGCGTGCACAGAATCCCAATGTCTTGCCTTCTGACTTGGTGGATATTTGTGAGGAAACGATGGACAAGCTGACTGCACAGATGGACGACAACGACTACTTCATCCTGCCTGGAGGAACACCCGTATCGGCGCAGCTGCAGTTTGCACGTGCCGTAGCCCGTCGTGCCGAACGCCGGTTGTGGACATTAAACCGACAAGATGAGGTCCCTGAACCTATCCTTTGCTTCATGAATCGCCTGTCGGACTTGCTGTTTGTCATGGCACGCTACGATATGTGGCAACAGAACTGGTCTGAAGAGAAATGGCAAGCCTTCTCGTACAAGAGACGCAGTAGACCATAACTCTCAATCCTTGAGAGTTCTATTTGTCTAATGTGCATTATTTGTGTAAAAACGAGAAATAAAATCGTGTATAATGAGGTTTCTATTTTGAAAGTCGGACGATATATGTATCTTTGTGGCAAATAAGCAATCTCACTAAGGCATTACCCATGATACAAGAAATAAGAATAAAGAATTTTCTCTCCTTTAGGGATGAAGTAGTTCTTAACCTTGAAGCCACGAAGGACAAGACATTTGAGGATTGTCAAGTGGTTAACGTTACCCCAAAGGTGCGTCTCTTGCGCTTTGCCCTTATCTTAGGAGCCAATGCAAGCGGGAAGTCAAACCTCTTGAAGGCAATCGACTTTCTGCACCGTTTCTGGTTCGACATAAAGAGTGATATGAATGAGGAGACAGGAACCATCCCGTTCCTATTGGACATTGAAACGCCCCGTGAACCGTCTGAATTCAATTTGATTTTCTACGTGGGAGAGAGGAAGTATTGGTATCGGCTTGTTCTCGACAATTCTAAGGTCGTCAAGGAAGAATTGTTCGTCTACAATTCCGTGCAACCGTCGATGGTATTCGATAGAAGCATGGAAGGGGGGCAATCTGTAGTACGGCTGAACTCGAGTCTTGTCAAAGCGAGCGTAGCTGTAATTGAGCAATTGAATATAAAGTGCCTGCCCAATATGTCTTTCTTTGCAGCCAGAAACCAGGTGAACTGTACCTTGTCGTACGTTGATGAAGTGCGCGACTGGATGAGAGACAATCTGTTGCCGTGCATCACTCCTGACACAAAGATGTTTGAATGTGCTGGAAGCAAGATGGAGAAAGAGAACGAACTGAAGAAATATATTCTTGACTTCATTCATAAGGCAGACTTCAATATCACAGACGTATTTTCGCAGAAAGAAGCAATGCCGCTGCCTGGCATCATCAGAACTTCCATTGCAGAAGACAAAAGCATTCCTGTGAAGGTCAGGGAGACAATTCTTGCGGAAAATGCCTATCAAAGACTAAAGACCGACTTCCAGCATACTGTACGAAACAGCCGTGGTGTAGAGACCTACACACTGCCAAACAGTCTTCAGAGTGCTGGAACCAGAAGGACCTTGGGCATTGAGGCAGCCATATATGATGCTCTAAAGAAAGAATGCGCTTTGCCTATTGACGAGATTGAGTCTTCACTTCATCCGGAATTGGTAGAATTCATCATACAGAAGTTTCTCATGGAGAAGAACCGCAGCCAGCTTATTGTCACCTCTCATTACGATCCTCTCCTTAACACCGTGGATGACCTTATCCGAAAGGATATGGTATGGTTTACGGAGAAAGAGGAAGATGGACATACAAAGTTATATTCACTGACCGACTTCCGTGGCTTAGGGAGAATCAGTTCCTTCCAGA
>CAYXLA010000095.1:0-8613 GCA_964465765.1 uncultured Bacteroidaceae bacterium
TGCCAACGCAAATATAAGCTCCGAAAAAGGCCTATAAACCTTTGAGTCTTTTCCTATATACCTTTGGGCCTTTTCCTATATACGTCTTGGCTGATGCCTATATACGTCAAAAAGTAAGTACTACTGACTTGGCAAAGTAAGATATACTTCGATGGCAAAGTAAGTAGTACTAACTCGGGCAAGTAAGATATACTAACTTTTTCGAGGACCCTATTATCACCATTTATACTGTATGTCTGCAAGGAAAAGTCCTTGCGCTGGGACCGACATGCCAGCACTACAGCGGTCGCGCTTCTGCATGACATCATTAAAGCCCGTGACCGTCAGCTTGCCGAAGCCGACATCAAGAAGTGTGCCCACAATGGCACGTACCATGTTACGGAGGAAACGGTCTGCCTCGATGTTGAAGACCCATGTCACCTCATCCACCCTACTCCATTCGGCACGCGTCACACGACAGTTGTTTGTCTTGACGTCGGTATGCAGCTTGCTGAAGCTGGTGAAGTCGGTCTGTTGCAGCAGTAGACGTGCAGCCTCATTCATAAGGTCGAAGTCGGGCAGCTTATGCAGGCGGCATCTGTACTGACGCATGAATGGCGTCTTGGCTGTAGTGACATAGTATTCATAACGCCGGCTCACGGCAGAGAAGCGGGCATGCATATCGCTGTCGACAGGTACTACCTTGTAGACAGATATGTCGGGAGGCAGCAGTCTGTTCAGTTTGTCGGTGAGCAAAGCCGTATCAAGCTGCTCATCGGAGTCGAAATGTGCCACCATGAGTTTGGCATGTACACCCGTATCTGTGCGACCTGCACCCGTGACAGAAGTCTCTGATCGCAAGATGACAGACAGAGCTTTCTCCAACGTCTCCTGCACACTCGCGCCGTTGGGCTGTATCTGCCAGCCGTGATAGGCGGTGCCATCATAGGCCATATATATGAAATAGCGTTGCATCATTCAGCATATTCTATAGTACAAAAACGGACCTCTGTGTCCGTAAAAACTTATCTTTGCAACAAGTTTCAAAGACATATCATGAAGTCACGACCACTCATCATCGCTGCAATCATATTGTCATCGCTTGCCTTCTCCATCACCTCATGCAAGAAGGACATGTCGATGAAGATGAACAATCCACACAACATCCACGGCGTAACAAGCTACAGCCGGACCTTTGGTGACCTCAATCCCGTACAGGTCGAAGTGGCACAAGCCATTGGCATCAAGCCCATTGCCGACACAGAAGGAGCAACAGACCTCGACGACCGTTTGGTTCTTGTCGAAGATTGCGACAACTATGCTGTCGATGAGCTGACGCACTCCATACCATATCTGATTCCTGGAGCTGCCAAACTTATTGACGACATAGGAGCGAACTTCCTCGATTCCCTCGAGAACAAAGGCCTCAATCCCTACCGCATAATTGTGACATCGGTCACACGCACCCTCGATAACGTGAAGCAACTGCGTCGGTCTAACGGCAACTCCACAGAGAACTCAGCCCACTACTATGGCACTACGTTCGACCTAAGCTGGCGACGTTTCCAGAAAGTAGAAGACCCTGACGGCCGTCCGCTTCAGGATGTCAGTTCCGATACGCTCAAGCTGGTGCTTGCCGAAGTACTGCGTGACGTGCGCAAGGCAGAGCGTTGCTACATCAAGTACGAACGCAAGCAAGGCTGCTTCCACATTACCTCGCGCGAGAAATAAGCGGCTCTGCACCGTCCTCGCATCCGAGGTGTCTCACACTGTCTCGAGTGTCTTCCACACTTTAGGCAGAAGGTTCACGATGTCTCCAGCCGTCATGCCCGTCTCACCATTAATGCGTGCAGCCATGTCTCCTGCCAGTCCATGAGCATACACAGCAAGCTTTGCGGCAGTCGATGCATCATAACCTTGTGCCAGCAATGCCAATATCACGCCTGTCAACACATCTCCGCTTCCGCCAGTAGCCATACCTGGATTGCCTGTGCTATTGAACCAGCACGCACCATCAGGCGAGATGACAACCGTATAGGCTCCCTTGAGCACGACATACACATCGCATTTCTGCGCCAGCTCGCGTGCCCTCATCAGTCTTTCATAAGAGTTGCTGCAACGACCTACGAGTCTGTCCATCTCACCAGGATGAGGTGTTATGATGCTGCCTTGCGGCAGACGCTGCAGATATGAGTGTTTCTGTCCTATCAGGTTCAAGGCATCGGCATCGAGCACCATCGGCACCTTGGCGGCATTGATGAGGTCGTACAAGGCGGAACGTGTGTCCACGTCCTGTCCTATTCCAGGACCTATGCCGATGGCGTTATATCCTGTGATGTCCTGCGGGACATGTGCAAAATGGGTCTCATTGACATCTATATCTGTCATGGCTTCGGGCACAGCCGACTGAACAATCACATTGTTGCACTTGGGCACATGCACCGTCAGCAAGCCTACACCCGACCTCATGCATGCCTTTGACGCCAATACCGAAGCACCTGCCATGCCCAGCTGTCCTGCGATGAGCAGTGCCCTGCCAAACATTCCCTTGTGGTCGAAGCGGCCACGTACCTTCAGCATCCAAGGCATATCTTCTTCATCGGCCATTTCGTAGCACGACGGCTTGCTGTTGATGGCATCAGCACTCAAGCCTATGTCCACGAGCATCCATGAGCCAAAGTATCGTTCGTTCTCTGGGAACAGGAAGGCGAGCTTGGGCAACTGCAGAGTCAGCGTCACATCGGCACGTACGATGTTGTCTGGATTATTGCGTGTATTGTCTTCTCCCATCAGTCCCGACGGTATATCAATCGACACGACCTGTGCCCTACGACCATTGATATATCTCACTACCGATGCAAAGCCACCTTCAAGAGGACGGTTCAAGCCACTACCAAACAGTCCGTCGACGACAACATCATCGGCTGTCAGTGTCGGTGGATTGAACTCTCTGGCAACCTCAGTCAGCTTGCCAGGATATTGTTCCAGCAACAAATCGCGATTCATCTCGCAATCGGGGCTGAGGCTACCGCCTTTGTTGAACAGATAGGCATCTACACGACGTCCGTTATCGAGCAACATACGCGCCACTGCCAGCGCATCGCCACCGTTATTGCCTGCACCGGCAAAGACGACAAAGCGTGTATCCTTGTCGGTCCATCGCCCTTCTATCTCTTTTGTCAAGGCATGGGATGCACGTTCCATCAGGTCGTAGGACGATATGCCTTCCTGCTCCACCGTGGCTGCATCGATGTCCTTTATGTCTTTTGTCGCAAATATCTTCATCTCCGTATGCTTACTGTTGTTTGTTTATCGTGAGGTTAGTGCCTGCGCTGTTCCGCAATGTCGTGGCTATATCATGCTCATTGACATTCACCTTACCACGTATCATCTCGGGTATGTTGTAGGCATTGATCTGTTCGCGATAATACTTGGCAGGATTCTTCTGCGGCATGAGGAACGGCTTATGGAATGTTCCGTCCTCACCCACATAGGTGAAGTAAGGCCTTGTGTACAGCCCATCCTGCCTGCGGCTGCTGAACACCATCCATCGGCTATTGCTGCTCCATGAGTGGTAGCTCTCCGTTTCGGGACTGTTTATAGCATCGATGGGACTGATGCTGCCTGTAGTAAGGTCGAGCCTATAGAGGTCTGCCTCTTTCTTGTTGATAGAGAAGTTGCCGAAGTCCATCAGCGTCACCACCATCTGCCTGCCATCTGGCGACAGCCGTGGGAAGCTTATGCTGCGTCCGTCCTTATCGGCATTAAACAGTGTGTCTACCCGTGTGCCGAAGGTTCTTGTCTCAGGATTGAAGTCGATACGACACAGACTATAGCGTATCTTGTCGATGTTCTCTGCCACACTGTCAACAGCCTGTGTAGTACAGAAATACAGCGTCTTGCCATCGGAAGAGAAGGAAGGGAAGGTCTCGAAGGCTGTCTTCGAACAAAGGGCATCACACGTCAGCAGTTCGTCCTTGTCAGTGTCATACACATAGACGTCCGAATCTACATCGTAGACTTCGACATGTTGGTTGCTGTTGTTGTAGAAATAGCTCTGATAGAAGATATTTGTCGATGCAGCCACATACTTGCCATCACTGCTCCAGCTGGGATACACAAGGTTGGCAATCATGTCGCCTGTCTTGGTGTTTACCTTCTCCACCTGTCCGTTACGTACGAGCACTGTGCCATAGGCATCCTTGGCTCGCATGTGGAACAACATCTTGTCTGGATTCTGTGCTGGGAAGCTATGACAGTTCACGCAGTTATAGTCGGTCAGGCGATTTTCGTATATCGCTGTCTCGTCGAACGTTTCAAGGTTGCGCTGATAGATGCCCATCACAAGCCATTGCTCGTATGGCGGCAACAGGCGATATGCCACATATGGGTCGATGCTGTCGTCTGCCACATACATGCTGAATGGCTTATAGCCTGTCCATTGTCCATCTTTCAGCTCTGCCACCGTGAACTCTATCTTGCCTCCCTTATTGCTTGCAAGCAGTTGTTTCCAACGATTCATGGGTATGTCCACTTCTCCATCATCGCCCTCGACATCGAGTTGGAATGTCGTGCCATCACCACCACGCACTATGACACGTGCATCATTGTCGGCGTTGACATTGAAGTTCATCGGTGCAATGTTGCATGGTATGGTCACGTCGCGATAGTCTGGATAGATTGGTGCTTCCGCATCGGTCTGCTGTGCTATCTGTATGTCACTGCTGCCGCATGCTGCCAGCAGCACTGTGACGGTTGTCATTATTATTATATGTAGTAGTCTGCTCTTCATCTCGCCATTATTTAACGATGCCATACCAGAACGTTTCTGTATATCCGCGCAATGCAGCCTTCACGTTGCCTCCACTACGACGTGCACCCAAGGTCTTCTGTCTGAAGTCGGCAAATCGTTCGAGTGTCTGCTGCGTTACGCCATGTCCAAGACAGTAGTCTGCATCTTTCTCTGCATAGCTGACCACAGCTTCCTGAAGACGTACAGGCAGCTCGGGAAGGATTGGCGTATCGTAATAGGTATCTACAAATGCCTTTATCTGATTGAAGTCCTTCTGTAGCAAGAGGAATGCGATGGCATAGTCGCGTGCATTATCATTCTGCGGATTGGCTTCGAGGACTTTCAGTAAGTCATACAGGACACCACGCATAGACACGAACTCTACTCCATCATGCGGCAGACTTCTGCGCATCATTCCGAGTTCGGCATCCGACTCAACTGCTTCGTCATCGTATAGGAACCGGCGATACTGATCCGCCCATTCCTTATATGTATGTGTCTTCTCCAGTTGACTCAGATATTTGTCTGCCACGGCATATTCGCCACATATCAGGCGTGTCTTGATGAGAGTCTTCAGCACAGTAGGATTACCATCCTTTATGCCGACCTCAGTACCGAAGCCTAACTTCAATGCCTGCGACACCACACCCATGCGGTAATACATCTGTGTAAACAGTACGTTCTCTTCGGTGAATGCTCCAAGGGAGGTTATCAGTGACCGGACATCTCTCTGCGGATATTTGAACAGGTCATCTACCAACGTGCCTTTATGAGACAGTGCAAGATTCAGACAGTTCATGTGCAGATCTACATTGGGATTGATGTTCTGGCACGAGGTTATCTTGTCCCACTGCTCTGTGCTGACGTAGTGATAGAGCTCCTGCAGCGTGTAGAAGTCTTGGTTCTTAGCCGACTTCGCCTTAATGGTGTATATGGACGCTATGCCTACTGCCAGCACAGCAAACGCCGCACAACCAGCTATCACGCTCTTGCTGTGTATGAAGCCACAGCCCCAGAAGACCATCATAACGATTGGGACAGACAGCCCTGTCAGTCCTAATGTCAGTGTCGGCTCTATGTAGTATTCATTGTAAAGGCCTATGTAGTATGCGGAAGCATAGTCTGTTATCCAACCGTTGGACACGCCCACGAAGCCAAAGACAAGTACGACGATTAAATACAGCAAACTCATATAGGCTTTCTCTCTCTTCGTCAACACATCGAAGAGCAATGCGCAGACAGCAAAGATCAGGGCGATAGATCCGAACAATGGATAGAGTAATAGGGTTGCTGCGACTCCTACAATACACCTTATTATATAGTGGTGTTTGGCAACAAGGGAATACAGCCAAAGGAAGACGGCCGTGGCAAGCATAGCAATCAAGCCTTCATAACGTGCATCGGCACTCTGCAGATAAACGTTCTCTATGAGTACGGGGATGAAAGATAGCGGCAACAGATACTTGGCTTTCGATATGCCCGAGAGGAACAGCCAAAGGAAGAAAGCTGTCAAGCCACCAATCACAGCCGTTATCAATGCGCCCATATAGGGTTCGGCAAAGAACTGTATCAGCGACATCGATACTACAGTAGCCAATCCGCCAAACGCTTTCATGCGTGTTGCCACGAAGCTCCAGTCTTGTAGGAATATCTGCTGCTGTTCACGATAGTAGTAAGAGAACTCCTGTGTGGCCTGCAGATGCAGGAAGAGCAGCACCGTGAAAACAATTGTTATAGCTGTAACAAGTATCTTATCTATTCTCGACATTTCCCTGAGGTCTGACCTTCTATCAGTCTTTGATTTTGCGTCTTTCACTTATCAATTGTGCAAACTTACGAAAAAAAGCGGCGCACTAATGAAAAGCCACGCCAATATCTGTGAGAAATAAAGATGATGATAGCAACAGAGGCACGCCGTATTCGCGGCGTGCCTCTGGGTTTAACCGACTTGTGTAAGTCGGGGTTATTGAAGGATTACTTCCATGCTTCGTTCTGAACGAGACGGCCTTCTGCAGTCTGGATCTCAGTCAAAGGAATTGGGAAGTATGTGTAACGTACGTTAGCAACGTTGGTGAACTTAGGCAGGTAAGCCTTCTCGTATGTGAAGTAAGCGTTCATCACGTCTACAATCTCACCCCAGCGAGCAAGGTCGAACCAACGGTGACCGTCCATACCAAACTCAGCACGATACTCACGCTTCAGTGCTGTAGTAGCCTCGGCAGCACTTGCAAACGAAGTGTACAGGCCCAAGCGATAGTTGGCAACAGTGTTGGTAACAGTTGTACCCTTGACCTTATTGTCGAAGGTATAGCCTGTAGGAACAGTCAGACCAGCATTCTCATAGTAGCTTTCATTGCCCTTAGTCACGTAAACGCTGTTGGCAGCACGGCTACGAACCTGGTTGATATACTGCAATGCAGTTGCAAGATCGTTCTCGTGGATAGCAACCTCAGCACGCCACAACAGGATGTCAGCGAAGCGGATTACGTGGAAGTTCTTTGCAGAAGAAGCAACAGCTGTTGCAACAGACGTAGAACCACGGTCTGCAATCTTCGGCAGATTCTTCTTGTTCATGTAGAGACCACCATTGGTGTAGTCACGTACCCAACCGTTGGTTGATACAGGAACACCATAGTCCAGGAATGGAACGCCGAAGCGGCCAGCAGCCACATCGACACGCGGGTCAGTATAGGTTGTCAGGTCAGATTCAACGTTTTTACCGACCATCTGTGTCAGAGGCTCCTTGCTCTGGTAGTCAGCAGCTGGCAGACCGTTGGCATCAACGATGTAGCTGTTGACGAACTCGTATGTAGGCTGATAGAAGCCCCAACCACCGAGGCCAGATGCACCAGGCTGTCCGATAGCCGGAGTGTAGCTGATGGCATTGGTATTTGTCTGTGTACCGCTGATAGTCAGCTGAACATCAAAGACGTCCTCACCTGTCCAGTCAGAAGTGTCGGCATCCCACAGGTCTGCATAGTTCTCAGTAAGTTTATACTCCATGCCACGTGCGTTCTTACCGTTTGCGATGATGTCGTCAAGCAAAGCCTTGCAATCGTTCCAGTGGTCAGCAGTTGCATTCTTGCCATCGTATGGAGACGACCAGTACAGATAGAGCTTAGCCAGCTCAGCCTTTGCCATCCATGATGTAGCGCGACCGCTCTCGGTTGTTGCCCATGTCTCAGGAAGGCCTGAAATGGCATCCTTGAAATATTGTTCAACCTTGCTCCAGATGTAAACATAGTTGCCGCTCTCGTCGACATTGCTTACCTGCGGGTCGGTAGAAGCCTGATATTCCTCCAGAGTTACATCAGGAATAGCTGCACCGAATACACGGATACCTTCAAACAGCCATACAGCCTTGATGAACTTTGCCTGTGCCTCAATCAGGGCCTGCTGTTCAGCAGTGATTGTACCGGCAGCACCCAACTTCTGTGCTACATCGAGAACATTGTTGCAACGCTTAACAGACTCGTAGACTGCTGTCCACTTACCGAGAACGTAAGAGTTTGATGTATTGATTGCATAGACTTCAAACTGTGTCAAGTCAGACTGGTCAGTCGACTGTGAACCCTTGTTGGCATCTGCACCGGCGATATCACCGAAAGCATAGTTACTCAACGAAGCTGCACCCATCCAGTGCGCCTGTGTCATGTTGTTGAATGTGGAATATGCAGCTGTCAGCAGGTAGTCGACACCCTCTGTAGTGGTGAGAGTACCTTCACTCACTGCACCCACAGGATCAAGCTCAAGGAAGCTGTCACCGCAACTTGTCATCGACAGTGAGCCAAGAGCCAATGCTGAATATAATATTGCTTTTTTCATATTGTGTCTTAGTATTA